>JBILFA010000170.1:0-5211 GCA_044351795.1 Bdellovibrionota bacterium
AGACGAACAAACAAACCGGAGATGTATCCTCTGGGATACATTGAGGATTTTTTTGTGAAGGCTGACGCCGTCGCAGCCCCTATATCGCCGCCCGCAGCAGACGGGACTTTTGAGATGGGTTCTAGAGTTTGTTGGGAGAGAGTTCGTTCATGTCGTCCGCTGTACATATTGAATACACCACTGCAACCGATACACCTGTCGCTTCAAGCGAAACTGCCGGAGGGACGCGACCTCAGGACATGATAACAGGAGACCCAAATCAATTCGCACGGTGGTTTCAAGAGCAGTTTCCGGCGATACCCTTCCGCTCTGCTCTTGTAGTTATCCGTTTGGCAACTGAAGGGGCAACCGTTCCATTCATGGCCCGCTATCGAAAGGAACAGACGGGAAATCTCGACGAAGTCGCAATCGGAAACATCGTAGACTCCCTCGAGCGGTGGAAAAACTTGGTCGACCGTAAAGCATTCATCCTCTCGGAGATCGAATCACAAGGGAAGCTGACCCCTGAACTCGCAGCGCAGATCGAATCGACCTTGGATCTCCTTGTGCTGGAGGATCTCTATCTTCCCTACAAACGGAAACGCAAAACCAAGGCCGCTATCGCTCGAGAAGCGGGCCTCGAACCGCTGGCACAATGGATCTGGGACTGTGCGCACGGGACTGCGTGGGATCCTACGGAGACCCTCGAGACCAAGGCACAGGGCTTCGTCAACTCAGAGCTTGGAATCGCCGACGCCCAAGCCGCTCTTCAGGGAGCGGAGTCCATCCTGACTGAACGCCTTTCGGAGATTCCCGAACTACGCCAGGCGGTCCGGACGCAGCTTTTCGACCATGGACACCTGGCATCGACGAAGGGAGAGAAAGCGAAGAACCCGAGTAAGTTCGACCGCTATTTCGAGTACAGTGAGCCGATCGTGGCTCTTATGAAACGCGAGAGTAGTCATCGATACTTGGCCCTCCGCCGTGGGCAGGCCGAGGAGGAGTTGACGCTCTCTATCGGCGGAGCGCCTCAAAACGAGGCTTTGATGGCGCGTTTACTAAGTATGTACCAGGCCCACGCCTGCCCGACCAAGGGCACACCCGGCGAAAAGGCTCTGCTTCTGGCTGCCCGACTCGCACTCAAGGTGTACGTGCTTCTCTCTATCGAAAACGAGATTCATTCCACACTTCGCGAGATCGCGGACGCGGCAGCTATTGAAGTGTTCAGCGAGAACGTGCGCAAAGTGCTCCTTGCCGCGCCTCTTGGAAGCAAGTGTATCCTTGGAGTCGATCCTGGACTCCGTACAGGGTGTAAACTAGCCCTGATTAATTCTGCAGGGGAATTCCTAGCGAGTGGAGTTGTTCACCTCCTGACACCCGAACAACAAGCGCAATCATTCAATCAGCTCAAGGCAGTCCTCGAGAACGGCAAGGTCGAGGCTATCGCCGTGGGAAATGGAACCGCCGCTCGCGAGACCGAGAAGTTCCTTCGGGATACGGTCTCAAAGCTAGGCCTTCAGATTCCGGTCGTGATGGTGAGCGAATCCGGAGCGAGTATCTACAGCGCAAGCGAGGTTGCACGAGAAGAGTTTCCAGATCTCGATCTAACGGTGCGTGGCGCGATCTCAATCGCACGACGCCTCCAGGATCCGCTTGCTGAATTGGTTAAGGTGGATCCGAAGAGTATCGGCGTTGGTCAGTACCAACACGACGTGTCGCAATCTGCCCTCAAGAACGCTCTCGAGCGGGTCGTTGAATCATGCGTGAACTCCGTGGGCGTAAACGTCAACACCGCATCCAGACACCTGCTGGCGTACGTGTCCGGCATCGGTCCCTCCCTGGCCCGCGCCATCGTCGAGCACCGTGCATCGGCCGGACTCTTCCAATCACGAGCGGACCTTCTCAAGGTTTCACGATTCGGCGAGCGTGCATTCGAACAAGCCGCTGGCTTCCTGCGCATTCCGAACGGCTCGCATCCGCTCGACAACACCAGCGTACACCCTGAGCGCTACAAGGCTCTCGAATCGTTTGCGGCCGACAATGGCAACAGCCTCGAGAATCTGCTCGGTTCCGGTGTTAGCGCTCTCAAAAGCAATACACAGCTGAAGCAAATTCTCGGAGATTTCACCTTCAACGACATCATTCAGGAGCTTGAAAAGCCCGGTCGCGACCCGCGTTCTGAGTTCGAATACGTTAAGTATCGGGACGATATTCACGAACTGTCGGACCTCAAGCCCGGTATGCTGTGTACCGGCGTTGTCACCAACGTCACGAACTTCGGAGCGTTTGTCGACATCGGCGTACACCAGGACGGGCTCGTACACATCTCTCAATTGAGCGACACCTTCGTGAAAGACCCACGATCTGTAGTGAGTCCCGGTGACAAGGTGCAGGTTCGCGTACTCGAGGTGATCCTCGACAAACGACAGATCGCGCTTACGATGAAGAAGCAGGTCGATAACCAGGTAAGCGGTTCCCATGGCGCAGCGAGAGGAAACAGCTCTCACGGGAGCACACCGCGCACCACGGGGAGAACACAGAGTGCTCAACGCTCATCTGGAGACCACAGAAAGCCGGAAACCTTGGCCAACAACCCATTTGTGAACCTCGGAGCGATGCTGACTAAGAAGAAATAGTGCCTTTCGCTCGGTAGTGTGAGCTGTCCGAACCCCCGACGAGGGGGCGAGTACCAGGTGCTTGCGATCGACAGAGTCATCAATCCACTAAGCGCTAGCTACCTGATTCGGGAGCTCGATGCGTGAGATGCTGCAGGCGTTCCTGAGCTCGCCCGTCGCGATTATTGCGTATGTGTAATCACCCGGGGCTCGGGCGGCTTCAGCGGGGATGTTTCTCGCTGCCCTACAGCCGCGACATGAAGCGTATCAAGCGCCCCTCCTCGATCAGAATTTTTCTGTTGTACGCTCCTTAGCCGCTGTGCAATACGGAAGCTACGAATTCAAATGTTTTGAAGACTTCGTCCTGGAGAGAACTATGTATCGAATTGTACCTTTTACAACTATCGCAATCCTCGCGCTTGGATGCGCTACGAAACCTGTTACCGGTGACTTCGTCAAGCAAGATACATCGCCCGAGGGAATAGCGATCACCGAACAGTCAAGCCGCTCCGTATTGCCGAGCGGTGGACTCGCTGGCGAGGAATCGTCTCTGAAGAAGATCACCGCCGTCGTCGAGGACGTGGACGTAAAGAGCCGGTCACTTTCACTTAAAATGCCTGATGGGCGCATCGTGCCACTGAAGGTCGGAGAAGAGGTTCAAAATCTCGCCCAGGTCGACAAGGGAGATAACCTTGAGCTCGAGTACTTCCAATCAATCGAGTTTGAAGTTCGTCAACCGACCGAGGAAGAGATCGAGATGTCAGGTCTTGGCGTTGGCGTGGCTGGAAATGCGCCCCTTGGATCAAAACCAGGCGCTCTCGTTGCCGGGCAGCAGATCGGTGTGGTGACGATCGAAGCGATCGACAAGAAGCAAAAGGAGATAACCGTTCGAGGAGACGGCGGGACCATGACGGTAAAGGCCAAGTATCCTCGCAACCTCGACGTTCTCAAGATAGGCGATACGGTAGTGATCAAAACCACTGAACTGTTAGCCGCCAGTATCAAAGAGATCGGCTAAGACTCCTCAATCGCGCCGGTTGGCATCATCAGCCGGCGCCCTCTTCCTAGTGCATAGGACCTCTGAAAGCAACAGATCCGCACACCTGGAACCTAGCCTAACGATTAACCCTCCAAGGCTGCGCGAAATGATTCGTTTCCGAGGTGCGCTGCACTAGTGGGACTGGCTAAAAATATCCCTTGGCCCAAGGAGTGTTTCATTCCTCCTACGCCAAAGCTATGTAATGTCTGGTAGGTACCCCACCCGTCCTCGCTACCTCAATCACACAGCTACACTGATAGCTACAGGTGCTGTGTTGTCAGAATCGGGTTCCTAACCTCACACTCCTACTCAAGCATCTGGGCAAAGCAGTTGTCACAGGCGCACTCAGTCACTCGGCTGTGACTTGCAAGCATCTTGGGTCTTAGTCGGATATGGCACAATCATTCGGGTATCGAGTCAGCCGCACAGTTGGGGTGTACCAGAGATAGCAGAGCACCTAGCGCCGGCTACGCTCGACGGGAACGGTCATCGATCCACTGCAGACCTCCGTGGATCCGTCTTCATAAGTCTTATTCATCTCTAGACCGACCGTGACGGTGCCTTTTTTCCCTCGTAGCCGTCCGGTAACTTCGATCGTAGCCCCGCGAAAGTCGACCCGATTGGTACTGGGTAGCTCGAAGGTGGCGGAGAATCGGCCGTTAGCTCGTAGCCGTATCGTAGGGGTCTCGCGTTTGGTGATATTGGTTGTGCGTTGGTCTGCGGGCTGCTCTTGTCCGGGTATCGTAGTAAGGCAGAGCGAGGTAAGCCCTACCACAACGAGGTTCTTAATAGTGCCCCGGGCTGTGGAATCGAAGCTGACGGCGGAGGCTTGATCGTCTGTGAATCCAGCGTATTTACCGACTGCCGAGGGGGCTGCTGAGGCTGTACCGCAGAGGTTCGTAAGTAAAGTTGAGGCAAGAATCGTAGCTACGAAGAAGGACCTAGTAATTGAGCTCATGGTCGACCAAATATTCATTTGTTGAAATTTCTTGGATGCGATTGGGAGGCACGAAAGACCGCTTTTTTCTCCACCATACCAGCATGGACGCTAATCTACCAAGCAGTTATGCGTTCCCAAAGACCAAAAAGAGGTAAAAGTCCCTGCATGGAAGCCCTCTTCCTAGTGCATAGGACCTCTGAAAGCAACAGATACGCACACCTGGAACCTAGCCTAACGATTAACCCTCCAAGGCTGCGCGAAATGATTCGTTTCCGAAGTGCGCTGCACTAGTGGGAGAGACAATATTGAACATCTGTAAGCGCCGCACGGATCATACAATACCCGGGTTTGGGTACCGCCAATGTATTACCATTGAACTCACGACTTAGTCGCGCTATTACATGGAAATAAGCGACTAGCCCGCGAGTTAGTTACTATATTAAAATCACTCGATTATTTAACCTTACTAACCTCTTTTTTCCCCTGTACCGGGGCTATAACGTCACTTACCTTCCTCCCTCTTGACTCTTTTGCACGATTCCTGCTGCGGGATATTTATCTCTTGGATATTTGATGACGCGAGGATAAGAGCGCTCTTTTCGGCGCACGGGTAATTTGCTTTGAAACATGTTCGTCTG
>JBILFA010000014.1:0-45478 GCA_044351795.1 Bdellovibrionota bacterium
AAACGTACCCGAAAGTGCTTAGATTCCGGGTAGGTGCACGTTTACGAGCACGAGCACGTTCACGTGCTGTGAACTATTATCCACAGTTTGCGATACAGTCTCTGCACGAGAGCATGGGAGCGCTGACTCGCTAGCGTCTCGACCTCAAAGCTTTTTAACTGCCAGCAGCGGCACTGCGATCGGGGTGCTCGTGGTTTCTATAGTTGTTTCGCCCCGCTAGGCGGCGAAAACGAGCAGCTCTCGTGCATGAAACAACAGGCGCGTCGAGCGCCCATCGGCACCATTGTTTGACTTGATGACAGATACAGGTTTATTGTGGGAAGACGGTTCGTCGATCTCGAGGTCAGGATGGGGCTGCGGCAGAAAAGTTCCTTGAAATCTCTAGGGAAAGAAAGGGACGAAAAGCTCAAAACAAAACAAAAAGCGCCCCACCCGGGCGTACGCTACCCCCTCTTCGAATCTTCCCCAAGCTCGGTAAAAATAATCCGCAAAGATCCGCTACTTTCTATACTGCTAGACGAACCTCCCAAGGGAGACGGTCTAGCTGAGAAAGATTCACGTTCTGCTTCTGAAACGGTAGTCAAAGTGGAAAAAGCCATTAACTCGCTCGGACAATTAGAATCCGAGGTTGTCTCCGCTCTTTTTCCTGCCGATGGGAGTGCGCCAGCTTCATTTGAAGCCATTGCCCAACGGCTCGGAATGACGGCTGAAGAGGTCAAAGGGATTGCAGACAACGCATTGCGAGGGCTGCGCGGAAGCCGTGGACAATCGCGCCTCAGCAACGCATGGAACTAGGCCGAGCGGCACCTGGGTTTAGTTAACCCTACAGTCCTGCGGACAGCTCAAGGGACTTTCGGCACATGGGCACCCTACTGCCATGCAGACGATCTCCTCGCATCGCCCATTACCACACAGATCCCGGCAGACGCGTTGTGGCGTTGGTGTGTGCTTTTCATCCATCGACTCTGCGACCCTGCCCGGTAAGACATCCCTCGACAATTCCCGATCAATGATTACGGGAACCTCAACGGACTCAGCTCGAAGAAGATCAGGCCAAACAAGGAGGATACTGATCGACCAGATCATAATTCTAAACGTATTCACGAGGGCTCCCCGTTTTGCACATGAACTGACGTATTGTTGCACTAGGACTCTTTTCCCTCAGCTAGCGGGCCCGAAGTCGCTAATGCGAAGACGAAGAGCATCTTGGCATGGATCCGGGCACTAATGCGCTCGTAGTCTCCATGATACCTACATTTCTCGAAGAAATCTCGGGCCTGACGCTCACAACGCTTTTGATGCTGTTGACGTAGGCAGTGATAGGAGGACTCCTTGACGAAGTCGCGTGCAGAGGCAAAGCTGGCACACGAACGCTCCCACGGGGCAGCGTGTGCGGGCTCATTCTGGGCTAAGGTTACCGAAGCACACTGGAGGGACGACACGAGCGAACAAAGTAGGATCGTGGTGAATCGCATACGACAGCCTCTTTGGTTGTTTTGACATGCCCGCGAGGCTTCTAGGAGAATCCCCTAGGCCTTCTAACCGGGACGCGCCAAACTGGTTACCCTGCCCTGAGAGTGTAACGACCATAGAGTGTTCAATCTTTAGAAAAGCGGTTCAAAACAGAGAGCCGACGAGATCACGCTCGCGGCGAATCAGAACAATTCGAGGAGGTTAAGGGGTTTGCCCTAGCGAGAAAATCCTCCCGTCTCACAAACACAACGAAATCCTCGTCATTCGAACCGGTGGCAAAGACCCTGCACCACTGGCCGGTTTCAAGCAGCAAGGAGACCATTGGGCCTCCCTGGCGCCACAGTATTGTCTTCGGTTTGACGGCGTGGATGTAGTCACGCCACGTTGAACGCCCCTGTAGACTAGCAGCGTACATATCCCACACCTCTGGGGGATTGACGTTTGTGCGTCCGTCGATGCTTACCTGGCGGCGTGGAGTTCCATCGTCGTTACTGAAACGGTACATCAGGTACCCTCCTGCTCCAAACTCGTTCAGGAGAGGATGTTCCAGCTGCTGCTCCTCAATGAAATCGACTGCGCTCTTGGGAACCATGGCGAGATTCAGAGGAGCGTCGACCAATCCCTTGATATTTACGATTGCTAGACACATGACAAAGAAAGCGATGGCACCGTACGTCTCAGTCGCTAATCCCTGAAACTTACCCTTTAGTAGTCGCAAGCCTTTGGCAAGATCATTCGAGCTTTCCTCGCCCTCCCTGTCGGCGGTCTCTCGCCACCACACTGCCGTGAGAGCGCTGAGCGAGATTACGGCAAACGGAAGGAACTTTACCGCCGTAAGTCCCGCAATCGTCAGTCCTCCCACCAGGACGCTGCGCGCGAGCGTGGGCAAATACCTGCTCGAGAAGGAGACAACAATGAGGAATACAAATTGCAGCAGCACAAAAACGGTTGAGTACTGTAGGATCGTTGCCGGTTGAAACTCGGCTATCATCTGATACTTGAGGGGATGCCCGCCCTTCGAAAGGAAAGTCAGCCATTCACCACCGAGATAGGGTGTGACCAATGTTCCCGCAAAGAACGCTGCACCCGCTTTGATCGCTCTTCCCCAAGCCGGTCGTAGACCTGCAGATTCGACTGTCCACAAAAAGATGGTGCCGAGACCGAGGATAGCCGTCAGATGAGTGTTGGCCCATACACATCCAGTAGCGGCGAGCAGCGCCAGTCGAGCTTTCGAAATCCCGCGCTCTACAATGGAATCGGAGATTGCGATTGCACAGGCAAACAGAATCCAAACTAAAACCTGTGGGCGCAGAGTAAAATGATTGAAACAACCGGCTGTTGAATACACGCCTAGGAGCGTCCCAAAAAACCAGTCTCGGGATATCTTTCCGTTCACGGCAAAGAGAGCACACGCTAAAACCACTCCCAATAGCAATTGCAGCAGAGCAAGCCCCTTTTCGCCCCACCACCTATCCGTCAAAGCAAAGACGATCTCATTGCTCCACGAGTAGGCACGCCAGGGCTGCCCGGCCCCGAACATGTTCCAGTAGTCTTGCCGAGGCACTGTCTGGTGACTCAGGATCCACTTGCCCACTGCGATATGCCACCACAGATCCGGATCAGCAACGCTCAAACAGATGTACGAACCGACCCAAATAGCGACCGAGGCCCAGAGAAACGCCCTCATCACTCCACCTTTCTTACTTCAGACCAGAATTCCCTAGAGGTTGCGACTGTGTTACCAATAAAGCGGCTAGAAGACACAAGCGATCACCACTATGCGACTGTTATACTCTGCCCTACTTTCTCTCACAGCGTTAGCTGCCATACTCGGCTTTTCCCGGATTACCCTTGCCTGCCCTCTTGTCGACGGCTTGATTGATTTCAACTGTGATGGTCGGCACACTATCACCGGGACTGGAGACAGTATCGTCTTTGGTATCGGTGATGAACTGCACGAAAACCGGGGGGGCTATCTACAGCGCCTCGGCCAACTTTTTCCTACCTCAGAGATCCACAGCCTTGGCTATCCAGGTATCACAACGGCCCAACTCCTGCGCTTTTACAAACGTCTTTTTAACAAACGCCCGGAAAGTCAGGAAGCTCTACATATCGGTAACGCCGACATCCTGATCATCGATGTGGGTCGTAACGATTACTTCAACCGCAACTCCTCGGCTCTCACAGTGACGACCATAAAGCGTCTAGTGTCCTTTCTAACCTCCGAAACTAAGAGGCGCTTTGGCGCTTCACCCTTGATAGTCACAACGATCCTCATCCCCAGTGCACGGGAGTTCGATAACGGTTTCATTGAGCAGGTGAATATGGTCGCGCTCAAAACACGGTCAAGCAAATATTTGCCGGCGTACCTGCGCTTCGACTTGATGAGTCCGACCCTTCTGTCGGAGGATGGACTGCATCCCTCATCCGCTGGATTCGACCTACTCGGCAAGTTAGCTGAGGAGTATATCCGAGACGACGCTCAGCAGCGCTCGAGTACGTTGCGGCGAGATCGGGATGTCGACGGTATCTTTGATATCTTCGAAAAACTCCGGTACGGCACCTCGAGCAAACTGGCTGATTCAGATGGAGATCTCCTCAGTGACGGCGAAGAGGTTTTTGTCCACGGCACCAATGCTCTTGCCGTGGATACCGACGGGGATGGCGTCGATGATCATACCGAGATTCAAAACGGCACGAATCCCCTGCTTCCCCCCGGATAGAGCGTAGGAAAGGCGCCACCGTGCAGTACGCATCATGAGCACCGTATGGCCGTGCGTCGCTAAAGAAGCCCGTAGTAGCTCCGAAGATTACGTTCAATACGCTCGAGCGGCGGCTGCGCGTCCGGAACAAACGGCTGTCCCGCAATGAGTTCGAAGCTCCGCATATAATGAGCCATGAGCTCAGCTCTGTACTCATCATCGATCTGTGGCGGTTGTCCTTCACCCTGAAAACCACGTTCCATCAACCAGCGACGGATCGGTTCTTTGTCGAGCATCTCAGGAATCTCACCTCTCGAAAGTCGCTCTTCATAGGAACTCTTGAGCCAAAACCGTGAGCAATCAAGCGTATGCACCTCGTCTGCAAGCACCACTACGTCATCCAAGAGACCGAATTCGTACTTGGTGTCGACGAAGATCAAACCGCGCTCCGATAACTCAGCTGAGGCCATCGCGAAAAGCTGCAAGGCTTTGGAGCGCACATCTTCCCATACATGCGCTGGCACTATGCCACGCTCGACTATCTCATGCTCCGAGATCGGTACATCGTGCTTACCGACGGACTCCTTGGTTGACGGCGTGATAAGTGGAGAAGGTAAAGGCTCGAATTGTCGCATACCCGCAGGTAGTTTGACTCCACTCACCGGATGGCCTGCTTCATAATCCCGCCATGCACTGCCCGCAAGATATCCACGCACCACTACCTCGATCGGAATAATCGAGACTTCTCGAGCAACAACGACACACGGATCCGGCATCGCCAGGACATGATGCGGCATGAAGCTCGATACGCGCTCGAACCAATATTGTGCAAGCTGCGTCAACACCTGCCCCTTCAGAGGAATCGTAGTAAGCAATCGATCAAACGCGCTCAATCGATCCGTGGCTATCAAGACCCGCTCCGAACCGCGAGTGTAGGTGTCACGAACCTTTCCCGTGTACTTGTTTCCCAGCCAGGAGAAACTAGTCGACTCGAGAGCTGTCGGCAGAACTGCGCTAGTTTTCTTTTGCCCGTTGTTTTCGCTTCCCATGCTTACCCTTTACCGTGGATAGATTAAATGAGGCGATAGAGCTTACCGCCGCCCCCTGCTGAGAAACCTTATGAAGCCGTCGAATTCCCTTGAGCAGCTCGAGAGCAGCCTTTGTGGAGTCGCTACTCGAAACGTCAACTTCGGCCTGCACCAACAGAGCGATCGCAAGATTATTACGAACTGCCATCTGCAGCTCTGGATTATCAGACGGTCTTAGTTGCGAAAGCGCCGCTTCGAGTGAGCTTACAGCACATGACAGCTCCCCCTGTTCCACTATCTTCGAAGAAATAGCATTCACCAGGTGATAGGTCCCTGTTATCCACATCGGAAGAGCGCGATGAGAGAACGAGGTCCAGTGTGCCTTGAGCCCTGCAACCGAGCGCACCCTTTGCTCAAAAGCTTCTCTATCATCACGTCGCTCAGTGAGCTGTATCGGGAAGTCTCGCCACAGTGGGATGATACTACCAAGGAACATGAGAGTAGTCGGATCAAGGCTGTTGGAGATACCGATGCCGCTTATTCCTGCTGCGATCTTCAGGTCGGAATAACCGTGTTTTCGGAGATAGCGGGCCGCGAAGCTGTCTTTGGACAGGGAAGACATCACTAACGGTTCGTGAACTCTCAAGGATACATTAATCCAACGTGCGGAGCCCCACACCACTCCACCAAGGGTCCGATTACTTCGAAGGATGTCTTCGGCTTCACCCCAGGAACTAATCACCGTAGGGTGTGTTCCTACCAGTGCCAAACCCGCCGCTCCGAGCGGACGTCTGATGCGATCTCGCCGAATTTTGCCGTCACTTTCACTGCGGTCTTCTTTGAGGGATGCGACCACAAAAGCCCCTCGAGCCAAATCGACGTGCGTGTAGGTAAACACCGCGCCGCTCAGCGCACCAGCAAGCGCGAAACCGAGCGCCCATCTCGGAGCAAGAATTCCCGCTATGTTGATTCGGCTCACCAAAAACAGGATCAAGGGAAAGAAAAAGAGTTGAACTAAGGCATGCGTCCTGCTCTCAACAGATACGAAGGATAGCGTAATAGCCGTCACAACTCCGATGCTGCTAAGCATAAGGAGTGCGCAGGTCGACAATCGATGAGCTCCAGGTACTATGCGGTCCATGCCTATTCGAAACGGTATCAGGTTCCGCAATCAATTGTCGAGCTATCGCTCTACCCGTGAATAATTCCGGAGTTGATGCGGCAGAGGCTGTTTACGACCTCGACTACTCTACTCCTCCACAGAATCCTCAATCCCATCCTCGATACCGAACTTATCCTTCAGAAATGAGAAGAAATCGAGACTACTACGCGGGTCGAGAATCTCGCCCAATTCCTGTGAGCTGATAGTTACGTACTGAACTCCACAAGCACCGAGGAGGGGGGGCAGCTTCTTTTGCCGCTCTAACTGCTCGACCTCGATGTAATCAGAAAAATCCGGGGAGAACTCCATGACCATTTTGGGATTGTCGTCGTGATCTACTACCGTGAAGAGACATTTATCGTTCTCGACCCACGATACAGGCTCTCCGATGCGGCCTCCAAGCTGCTCAGGAATGTCGCCTCCGCATACCGCGCGCACACTCATGCTCCACAGAACCCGTTCCTGTCCGAAAAAGGACACGAGCATCCTGAAGAGCTGTGCTTCCGCTAGAGACATCTCAGCCATATACCTTAAGTATCGCAGAAGGATTCGTGCTCGACAAATATGTAGTTTCGAATTTCCCATCTACCGAACCTTGCTGCACCTTACGTGCATCCATTGAACCGATAGCAAGGATTCGGCCATGTATATCATGCTAAAGCACTCATAAATCTGAAGAAAACGATCGCTCTTTGCTTGACAATCGAGCGCTATCTTCAGCGAGGAAAGTGACAGCTCACTCCAAGTCTGTTTTAATACAGGACATGGCGATTCTCGACGTAAAGATACTACCGGACTCAGTGCTTCGCTCCCCTACGCAGGAGGTAGGCACTTTTGACTCACAACTTCACACGCTTCTCGACGACATGTTCGAAACAATGGTCGCAGAGCACGGCTTGGGACTGGCCGCCCCGCAGGTAGGGCTTCTCAAACGAATCGCAGTGATTGACCTCTCTATCGAGTCGATGCCTCAACCTACCGTTACCTCGTTGAGCTCTCTCGATCCGGAAGATCACATACACCTCAAGAGACTCGAGCTAATCAATCCCACCCTCGAAAAAGCCGGGAAGATCGTTGTGTCGAGCGAGGGATGCCTTAGTATTCCTGACTTCCGTGAAACGATTAAACGTAACGACACAGTTAGCGTCACAGCCTATGATCGGCGCGGCAATCAATTCCAACTTCAAGCTGTCGACCTTTTAGCGTTTGCACTTCAACATGAGATAGATCATCTCCATGGTGTGCTCTTTGTCGACTACCTCAGCGGCTTGAAGAAGCAGATCTTTCAACGCTGGTACAACAAAAACTTGGCACCCCAAGGCTAACAAAGAGGTTTAGCGGTGAAGATCATCTTTTTCGGAACTCCGTTCTTTGCCGTACCGACACTCGAAGCCTTGTACGCCATGGCTGGGGTTGAGGTTGCAGCGGTAGTAACCCAGCCCGACAAACCCTCAGGGCGAGGTGCAAAGATCCTGCCGACTCCGGTGAAGGAGGTGGCTTCACAACACGGAACCCCTCTCTTTCAACCTCGCTCTTTACGGAAGGAGTTCGCCTCGATTCACGACTCCTTGTCGGCACGCGGCCCCTTTGATATCGGAATAGTAATCGCTTTCGGCCAGATCCTTCCCAGGGAGGTGCTCGAGCTGCCCCGCTGTGGATGTCTCAACATCCACGCCTCGCTCCTTCCGAGATGGCGCGGAGCCGCACCGATACAGAGAGCAATTCAGGCAGGAGACGACGAGACAGGTGTGTGCTTGATGCGCATGGAGGAAGGGCTTGATACTGGACCGGTGTTCTCGTGCGAGCGAACATCGATCTCTCTCGCAGAGACCGGAAGCTCTTTGCACGATCGCCTTGCTCTGCTCGGGGCGCAACTTTTAATCCGAGATCTGCGCTCAATCGTCGACGGCGAGATGCATGCTGCTGCGCAACCTGACGAAGGCGTCACCTATGCCTCGAAGATCACGGCAGACGATTGTCGAATTGACTGGTCGTCGCCAGCCCCTAGCATAGCTCGAGCTATCCGAGCTTTCTCCCCCCACCCGGGATGCTTTTCGTTTCTGCGCGACAAGCGTCTAAAGGTGCTCAGCGGCCGCGCTGTATCAGCTTCTCATTCGACGCCCCTCGGCACTATCATCTCTGTCTCCGCAGAGCGTCTCGAGGTTTCGTGCGGAGAGGGTCTCCTGCGTATCGACGAATTGCAACTTGAAGGCAAAAAACGGATGACCTCGGAGGAGTTTTTGCGCGGCATCGCGCTCTCACCTGGCGAAAGGCTTATCTCCGCAACCTGACGCTCGTCATTATACTCCTCCGACGAGCGGCCTATCTGAGATCTAGTACTTATTTTGCGGCATGGCCGAAGCGCATAGCGCTACACATTAATGGTGATACCTGCCTCTTTGAGGCATTGAGAAGAAACCATGAAATCGCCCTACGAAACTTTGCAGGAACAACTGAAGGCTCGTTTTCCACGCATAATCACCGGAGACAACGAGGTCGTCGATGAAGTCGATAGCGAACATACCGTAGAACGACTAGCGCCGCTGTACCAACTTCCGGCATGGGAGCTCCTTAAAGATACGCGTGAGCTTTCACGCAAGCTGCGCATTGCCGGGCATCCTTTCACCTCCTCGCCCTGCGAAGGATCATGCACGGACGAAGGCGCTCCGAAGTATGAAAATGCATCCAGCGGGACGAGCATAGATCAAGGATGCGGACGGAACAGAGATGGAGAAGTTGACGAAAACATCGCGGTGGACAAAAACTCTCGCCTGTAACGATGAGATGTTTGAGATGACCTTTGATTGGATGATGTCGAAGGTACTCAGTTGTGCGATGTTGTTTTTCATACTCGCGGTTGCCGCTCAGTGGGCAGGTATAAAAGCTGATACTTCCGAGCACGCAACAGTACAAAATGAGCGATCCCGTAGCGTCTGGAACACGGGGCCGGTCACTCTTGCCGACTCCAAGCCGCTTAGACCAAGGCTGTCCTCAGCGGCGCTACCTCGTTTCGATAGTATGTCAAAAAGAACGTAAGTACTCAGCATTTCAGGGATTGACCATCCACAGTTTGCGTTACAGTCTCGCATTTTATGCTCGCAGACGGTCGCCCATATATGGAAGCAGGATTGCGGAACAAGGTGGGGTAGGAGAAAACCCCGGATTATATTTCCTCGGCGTTTTCCGCTCACGAGGCGCACCCTCTGCCATCTAAATCCCTTTGGGCTCTCAAGGTACGGGAATCCACTAAAACAAGCCACTTCCAAGCGCCGACTGACTATTCAGTACTTTAGAAGCTTAACGCACACAAGCGAGCCCACCTGTCATACCTGAGTTAGACTTGCTTGTTGGCGGTCTGAGTGATTTCTCCTGTTTTGATGGAGTGTTTTGTGAACAGCACTAGTAATAAGCTTCCCCGTATACTTCACCGTGTCATAGCCGTTGTATGCTCGGCACTGGCTCTACCTCTCCCGGGGAATGCTCAGACACCACCGGTATATAAAACATGCAATGCTGTTGGGTATAGATCGAGGTGCCTGATGCGATGTGTTGTTAATTCAGTCTGTACCGTCTTAGCTTTCTCGATAAGCGCGACGGCACACGCACAAAGCTGCCCCAACTTGGTGACTAATGGTGACTTCGAGCAGGGGAGTACGGGGTTCACCACCGAGTACCAGAACCTAGGGACGAATCAGGGCAGCACCTGTAGCTACCGGAGTCAATCACCGACAGAGAACCAGATTCTGGTGGCGAACAGCCCGAGCATCTGTCACACGGGGTACGAGGCAGAAACCACTCGGGGCCGGCTTCTCATTATCAACAGCGCTGGCACGAGCAAGAACTTTTGGTGCCAGACGGTCGCCGTTAGGCCAAACAAGACCTATGCCCTCGAGGTGGACGTGCGCTCGGCAGTCACAATTGTCAACCAGGCCAACCGCATTCAATGGACCGTCAACGGCGTTGCTATTAGTACTCTGACTCAGACCGAGCGGGCTTTCCGTCGGTACACGTATCCTTGGTCGTCGGGTAGTGCTACCTCCGCAACTGTCTGTGGAAAGACCATCGATACGAGCCGCGAGACGCTCGATACGGTAGTTGACAACATCAAGTTCAGCCTAGCGGGTGACAGCTGTGGCTCGGGAGCCATCACTCAATGTAACGACAGTATAGATAATGATGGCGACGGCCTTGTTGATACCGTCGTTGAACTAAATTCCGCCAACGGTGAGACGATTCAGGTTGGTGGCACGGGAGATCCAAGTGTTGTCACGAACGCAGTTATCCAAGCGATGGCAAGGAAAAGATTTCCAAGCAGGGCTCCGACAACCGCCGGTGAGCTCCTTCGCTCAACGGGTGGTTCGGGTGGAGGAAACCGCTGGAACGACAATGGAACTCTGGATCTCGTGACCCTCGACAAGGTGTGCGAGGTCCTGGGGTTCGACACGTATGTTTCCTCGACCTGTCTCGATAATGAGAGAAGCCGCCGCTATCCCTTCGGTAAATGTAACTACCACACCCCGAGCAACAACTTGCTGGCGAGGTTCACAACGGGCGGCTTTACATACTCAGGCGCCGCTCCGAAGTACGGAAATACTTGGATCGCCTCAATCACCTGTAGAAACCGTCTGGCGGCGTGCCGTGACGGATGGGACAACGACGGCGATGGTGCTATCGACCTCGCTGATACAGGTTGCGCGTCTCCTAATGACGACGATGAGCGAGGGCATGATCCTGGATGTAGTAGCCCTAGTGACAATACCGAGGCAGAGCAGTGCCGTGATGGTCTCGACAACGATAGTGATGGTGTAAGCGATGCTCAAGATCCCGGCTGCTGGTCCAATCCAGCTGACCCAGCCAGCTACAACCCCAACCGGCCTGACGAATCCGTGGCTACGACGCAGTGTCAGGATAGCCTCGACAACGATGCAGACGGAGCCACTGATTTCGGAGTGGATTTCAGCTGCGCCTCGAGGCAGGACAACGACGAGACGAATCCGAAGTCACAATGTCAGGACGGCGCCGACAATGACAACGACGGTGCCGTCGACCTGGCTGATTTCGCCTGCTCGGGAAAACAGGACAATAGCGAGTCCGATGTAAATTCCCAGTGTCAGGACGGCGCCGACAATGACAACGACGGTGCCGTCGACCTGGCTGATTTCGCCTGCTCGGGAAAACAGGACAATAGCGAGTCCGATGTAAATTCCCAGTGTCAGGACGGCGCCGACAATGACAACGACGGTGCCGTCGACCTGGCTGATTTCAGCTGTTCGGACAAGCAAGACAATGACGAGATGAATCCGAAATCACAGTGCCAAGACGGAATAGACAACGACAACGACGGCGCTATCGACTTGGCTGACTTCGGCTGCTCAGGCAAACAGGACAATAGCGAGTCCGATGCGAACTCACAATGTCAGGACGGCATCGACAACGACAATGACGGTGCTATCGACCTGGCTGATTTCAGCTGCTCTTCACCTCAGGACAACGACGAGACGAATCCGAAATCGCAGTGTCAGGACGGCATTGACAACGATAGCGACGGTGCTATCGACATGACTGATTTCAGCTGTTCGAGCAAGCAGGATAACGACGAGGCGAATCCAAAGTCACAGTGTCAAGACGGCATAGACAACGATGCCGACGGGGCGATCGACAGGGCGGATTTTAGCTGTTCGAGCAATCAGGATAACGACGAATCCGATCCTAAGTCGAGCTGTCAAGACGGCCTCGACAACGACAACGATGGAGCGGTTGATACCAATGATCCGGGCTGCTCTAACCAACAGGATAACAACGAGGGTGACGAACCTTCACTTCTCGAGATAGGCGTAGAGTGCGTATCTAACAACCAAGACGGGACCTTCACCGCCTACTTTGGGTACGAAAATCTTGCGAATCGGGAGCTGGTGGTAGTATCGAACTCGAGTGCCGGGACCGTAAACGAGTTCTCTCCAGGGGCGCCAAGCCGTGGTCAGACAACTACGTTCCAAACCGGTCGTCGCAGAGGAGCAGTGCTGGTAACATTCGACGGCTCTCCATTGACGTGGAAGGTTCGGGCGCTTGGTGGTCGCGTGTCAACCGCAACTGCTTCGCTCGCATCCACTCCGTGTGCACGGGTTAACCCGATCGCCGAGTGTATAAACGGCTCTGCGAGTGGTCTCGTAGCAACCTTCGGTTACAACAACCCGAACGGTTTCGACGTAGTGATACCGGTTGGGCTGTTGAACAATGTGTCACCGGCTCCGGCAAATCGCGGTCAGCCGACCGTCCTCAAGGCAGGTCGTAACGCTGCAAGCTTCACGGCGGAGTTTACACGAACGGCTACCTGGAACCTCGACGGAGCAGCTGCCTCTGTAAATGAGTCCACGCCGGTGTGCGAAGGCGGCTGTATCGACAAACCTATCGGCACCATAAAGAACGAGCTCAATCAGACGGCTCTGGACTTGGCGACTTTGACCAAGAGAGCAGCCAAGCTCTTGGCACAGCGAGCCAAGACAAAGGCGTCGAAGGGAGAGATCTCTACCGCCATGGCTTCGCGCGCAGGGGTCGATGCCAAGCGCGCAGCTAAGAAGGCTGATGAACTGGCACGAAGAGCTCAGAGCTTGACGGTGGGATTCCCGGAGGTAATCAAGGCGTGTCCGTTCTCAGCACCGTTCTGCCAGAGCGTAGATCGCGGTGCCGCAATTGACCAACTGAGGGGTCTGTTCGTCGAACAGCTCAACCAACTTCGTCGCATCATGGCTCGGCGAAACTTCAATCAAACGGGCAACACCAGCCGTGAAGATCCACTCGTGTTGGAAGCTCGCCGTGTCAAGGCTCAGGGTGATGCTCAACTGAGCGAGGTCCCGCGGGTCGCAACCGAGTGTGAGTAAAGAGCAAGCCTCCGGTCAGCGCTCTGCGCTACCGGAGGCTGACGAGTCAGTCCCAAACGGACAACGATGTCGAACATCGCACTTTGCACACTTCACAGGATGGGGTGTCGGCCGAGCAGGCGCCCCATCCAAGATCGCTCGCATTTCATCTATCATCCCCTGAACCCAGCGCTGCTTGGATTCACTGTTCTCCACCTTGATACGGCGACATTTCGGCCCAAGAAAAAGATAGCCGTAGGGGGGGCGCCCGCCTTCGAACTCCTCAACCAGGCGCATGTATACGAGCAGCTGTGCCACGTAGCGATCTCGAAGTTTCTTGGCGAGCGGCTTCATCTCAATCGGAACCATCACCCCACCCTCGCTGATGAGCGCGTCGGGCTTACCGGCTAATCCCTGAATCGTCGAGACGTACTCTCGGGCAGGGAGCGTTGAGCTACCCTCAATCGAAACAGTCTTATCGGTCGGCACGAACCCCGCATCTTCCCGGCGGCGATTTGCGGCACGACCGAACGTGCGAATCACCAAAAAAGCCATAAGTACCAAGAGCGAGAGCTGGAGCGCATGATTGCGCAGCGAAAGCTCGAGGAGATCGCCAAGCGGAGCTCTGCTCGGGCGCATAAGCAGAAATAATGCCAAGGCCGTACAAACCAGAGCTGCCAGATATCGTATCCACTTGCTGAGAATAAGCGACTCTTCGAAGACCGATGACCAGTGCTTGTGGAGGTGCTTTCCTAGTTCTACGTCCTGCCTCTTGCCCAGCGGTCGCTCTCTATCGACCGATTTGAGTTTCCAGGATTGCGGACACACCGAAAAAACACCGACCTCCCCAGCCGCTAGTATGTGTTTACCGTCCGCACTTCTTGTCGCCACAATGATCCTCGCGAGATCCGATACGCCTGATTTGAGCGCAACTATAAGACACTCACAAGATGCGGGGAAACGGAAAGTTCACGTTGCCGCCGTTCGCCGAACATCAGTTGCGCATCAGATGACGTACCAGCTTCTTGACGCACCTGCGGGTGTTTCCCAGTAGCTTTTGGAAGGCAGTGCGTTTCGGCTCTTGTGATGATGGCGAATGAAAAATGAGCGACTGCATCTCCTCGTACTCGTCACTAACGAAGGACTCGATTCGAGGCGGACAAACAGCGGCGAACGGCAGGTGCGCAGTCTCCAACAGAAATTGAACTTCCGGTGCCTGATGATGCGTCAGCCGCCAGAAGGCGTAACGGCCACAAGCCGTTAGAAAGGTGCATCGAACAAAAAATCTGCCGCTTTCCCTCTCCAACACGACCTTTATTCCAAAATCGTGGCTACCTTCGAGGAGGAAATTCGTCTCGAACGCTTCAACCCACCGGCGACGTGCTCGGTACGCAGTGATCTCATCGAGGTACGCTCCTTCGAGTATCAAGCGCTCGGCATCGAACCATAAACCGAGACCATCCGGTGTTGCAGTAATGGAGAAGGATTCCTCGAGCTCGGTTTGGTACATACGAACAACAACCACATCAAATCAAAGGATTTAAAGAGAAGCCCTCCTCTCTCGAAAGAGCCGGAGGGCTTCGAGGCTCCGGTACCGCTCGAGCAGATGTTTCATCCGGTATTCTCGAGCGACCGCATAACCTTTCAACACCCGAAGTTGGGTGTCATCGCTGTAGGTTTTTTATCGACGGTTAGCCCAGGCGGCTTGAGAAAGTGAGCGTAATTTGACCTGAGACCCCGCCTGACTGAGATCATGATACGGAGCTAGAAAGGAGCCTCAGATCTGCAGTGCGCCCAAGGCAATCGGTTGCTCCTGCTCTACTGTGGCAAAGAAGCATCAAATCGGCGAGTTTATTACAATGCATTTAATGACTTAGCCAATGTGGAAAGGTGTGACAGGGCCCTCCCAATCTGGTATGCTTCCCGAATATTCTCAGCCAGTTGGGCCCTTCTCGAATGATGCTCTCTGGCCGATACATTCGCTTAGCGTAGTAACCATATATAGTTAACTCTAGGAAGTAATCTCGTATGCGTAGAGATAGAGGAAATCAAAGACGCTCCCAAGGAGCGCGCGGAGGCCGTTCTTCACGTGGCCGTTCAAATCGAGGACGAGGAGACGGAAGACATGGCAGGAGGCATCCACGCCAAAGTGCCGAGAGCGGTAATCAGAGAGAGCGGATAGCGATCGAGAGTGGAGACCTCGTGCTGATCGACCAGTTCATGCTTGCAAATCCGCAGTTCATAGAAAAAATGGCCCGAGCAATCGACGAAGATACCGAGGTAAAGAACAAGGTAATTCACGAATATGGAGGCAAAGTACTCAACGTAACCCGTGGTACATATCGTATCGAGCGAGATCCCTTCGCCTACACCATAGTGGTTCATCCTGAAGGCGATGCGCCCGACACGGCCGATGTCGTCAAAGATGCAAGCGAGAGCCTCGGAGAGGTCAATATCGACACTCGCTGCTTGGCGATGCTCGATCGGGAACTTCTTGATGATAACTCCCTGCTCGAAAGGTATCAGCAGTTATGGTTCAGTGGTCAGGACAAGGCGTGCCGAGACCTGCTTCGTGACAACGGAGGAGCTGTGCGCTACGGATTCCGTAGAGATGGAGACGAGCTCGGTATCTATCAGGTACCGGGCGAAGACATCATCTGCCTCTGGCCGCGAAATATTGAGCAGCGAGCTGCCGGCTCAGAAGAGAGCGCGGGTGTCGAAGCGTAAAACCAAGGACGTATTCTCTTGGTAGGCTACAGCGAAGGTGAGAGAGTTTCTCACCTTCGCTTTTTTGTTTGGATTTACTATCTAAGACTCCCCGGCGATGCTACGGCTGCTAGAGCGAAAACTAATCTTCAAACCGAACACACTCGACCACGGAGGACTCGCCGGTCTAGACTACACTCGATTTCGCTTTGGTCACGAATTTGGGCTCGATCTGGACGGCATCTTCGTCGATAGGGGATCTGATTCCGCCGTACTCTTCATCCACGGCAACAAGCACAACCTGACGCGCTTCCGGGACCACTATAAACTTTTCATCGAAAGCGACCTCTCATTTATGGCCTTTGACTACCCCGGGTACGGTCAAAGCGCCGGAGCACCGTCAGAACAGCTTCTCTACATGAGCGCACGAGCCGCCTATGCTCACATTACCAAGGACCGGGGCTTTGCGCCTCCGCGCCTTGCCGTCTACGGATGCTCGCTAGGAGGCGCGGTATCCATAGAGCTGCTCCAAGACCGGCAAGCGGCTTGCCTGGTGACCGAGAGCACCTTCACATGCTCTTGGGACATGGCGCGACAACTCTATCCATACCTGCCGATCTTCCGCCTGTTCCCCAACCGATTCAGGAACGATCTGCGAATAGGTTCGCTGAAACTACCTCTGTTCATGCTGCACGGTGAAGAGGATCGGATTGTCCCGTGTGCCATGGGGCGTCAACTTCATAGTATCGCCTCAACGGCTCAACGATTTATTACGGTTCCTGGTGCCAACCACGTTAATTCACTCGCCCTCGGCGGCCTCACCCTCAAAGCCGACATAACTTCGTTTATACGGCAACACACCGCGGGCAGGAGCAGAGAAATTGAGTCTTTAATCCAATAATACATCACTGTGAGCTCTAAGAGGCTACTTCAAAATCGGGTCTTCGCGGATTCGAGTAGGTACCGAAAGGTCACAGCTATTCAGAATATCCATACATGAGCTGCTGCTCGCGCAGGGAGCGCACGCGTTCTCGAGAGCTTTGCGGCCACGAAAACACAAGATAGAGGACTCCCACGATCCCGAAAGCAACCATCACGAGACGGAAGGCGCGTTTCATTGGGTACGGCGTGGAGGTGTCAGGGCCGCTACTTTCGAATCCTCGACTGCTACCACCGAAACAGTTCTGGCGTAGATCCCCTGTGCTGCGTTCATCGCGTTGGTGCTTCGTACCACGATGCATGATGTCATCAACATCTCGGGAACGCGAGGTATCGAAATTTTGATTACTCTTTGCGCGATACCCCGCAGTCGAAGTTCGGCTTCCGCCCATGACAAAGCTCGTTCCGGTTTCGCGGGGGGCTCCAGCGGGCTGAGCTGCCGGAGTTTCTGCTGAACGACTCACCCATTGGCCGGTAGTATCCCCAACACTTCCCGAATACCCGCGAGAAACGAACTTATCCAACGACATACCGTACGCCTCACTACTAAGAGAACGCTTGACACTGAGGGTTATTAGTCAATCCAACCCAAACGACACTTAACTCTACACCATTTCGCAGTAAGTCTATGCAATTCTCCTAACCAGCTGAACATAGGTCATACTCGTATCGATAGACATAGGTTTTGAGATCGCTTATGTAACTAGCCGTTCTTTTTTCTGCATACCACCTACATACCATGAAGCGAGAGGGCGGCTGTCCATCGTCGATAGCTGCGTCATCAATCGGGAAGTCACATGAGCGATCCCTCATCACAAGAATCAATGCTCGCAAACGGGCCTCCGACCCCACCTGCCCTGCCCGAGGCAGCACTTGAGGCAGTTTCCAAACCGATTGCGCCTCTGCTCCGCATCCCAGGAATGATGGAAGATGCAGATCCTCGCCGACTGGACGTGGGGGGTAAGCAGTACTCGATCGCCGATATCGTTGCCCTTACACGTAGCGATAACGGAAAATCACAGGTGATTGCGTTTAAGATTCTTGGGGCCCTCGAAGGATTGAGTCGCTCTGAACTACACCTCGCGGGCTCTGCCCTCTACGTCAGCAGCCACGAGCGAACTGCAACACAAGAGCTTGCCCAACAGTCGCTTTATAAGTTGATCGTGGCGAATAGCAACAACCTAGAAGCAATTCATCTTGGATGTCAGATAGTCAAAAAGTGGGCCTCCATACCGGAGTTTGCATCGAATATTTCGTCTCTGGTTGCGTTACTAAACACTACCCTGAAGGCTATTCGGTTTGACCCGTCCACCAATCGAAAACAATGCGTGGAACGGAGGTATGTACTACTCAAAGCGATAGAGGTCGAAGAGCTGCGCGTCAGCGCCTGCGAGAGCATGCGAGCGATATTGAGTGATAAGACCGAACAGTTTGCAGCCGACAGGAAAGAGTTGGCTGGCAACATCCTTGCCTACCTCCGACTCAATCCGATCTCATCCCCTCATGTAAACGAAGTCAAGCGACTCGCCAGCCCTATCTTGATCTCTACTCTTACAACCTCACACGTTCCGCGAACAAAGGCGGTCGACATCGATCGTTCGACCATCTGCACCACAGCACTCGAAGCGGAGCTACGCCGACAGTTCGGACTAGCTTGTGCGATCGAGCTCAGTAAGGCGGTCAAACTTTTGGGTCGGTCGATGCGCTTCGAAGAATATGAGAGAGCGCTCAGCTTCAGCAGTTCGACACCTCACTACGAACCGACCAATCGAAGCTGGTTCTCCAAAGACGAGTGGAACACCACGGCACGGCTCTTACTGCTGGCAAAAACAGATACAGAGGTTCCCCCGGAAAGGCTCGCTGCATTGCTCTACGTCTTGGCGACTCGTGTCAAAGCTGAAGATCACTCTGACCCACGTGATAGCCGTCGACGATCAGACATGGCAGGGTCTGAAGAGAGGACCAGACTCCTGACAAATGTGCAGAAAATTTGCAATCAGAGCACGATCAATATGACTAGTGTCACATCATTAGCCGATGAGATCGTTGCCCGAGCCCTACCAGCTCCATTCGACACCTGGAGGTTCGAGCAGCACGGCGAACCCAAGAAGCGTGAGGGAAGCACTACATCGAACTCTCAGAATGATCGATCCGTGCGAACTGCGCAGGTAATTGCAAAGCTCGTCCGAGACGACAATCCTTCTACCGTGACGCGTATGGTTCCGGAAGAGTTGCATCTACTACGTCAGGTCGAGAATTTGAGCGTGGAAGAATTCAAAGTGATTACTCGGCGTCTTCAGGTACGAGCAGTGAGCGATCCATGGGCTCGAACTACCGTCTTGGATCTAGTACGCCTTCCGCACGCACCCGCAGTTACTGCGAAAGTACGAACAGCTGCACTAGGCGCTCTCATAAGTGAAGCACGCAGAATGGGGAGGCTTTCTCTAGAGCTTGAAAAAGAGGTCTTCGCCGTCTCAGCAGAGATCCCCTCCCTGCCCTTTCTCCATGTCGACACCGAAGAAGATCACGAGCTTCTCCTCGACGAGCGAGATGAGGAATTTTAGAAAAGCGGTCGTACCGACACCTACTTTTTGCTCCCTTTCGAGCCCGGCTTGGCTGTCTGCTTCCCGCGCTTAGCTGAAGCTGCGGTAGTTGACGGCTTCTTGGCAGTTGATGCTTGCTTGACGCCGGAACTCTTGGAACTCACATTTGAGGGGGTGGGCCCATCTCCTTTATCTTTGACGACCAGTACTTGACCCGGCGTTACCGTAGGTTTAGTGAGCCCGTTGAGAGACATGATCAATGAGGTCGTAGTACCGTATCTCTTGGCTATACTCGTGAGGGTATCCCCTTTACGAACACGATACGTTGCCCCTCCGTAAATGGCGCTCGATGTGGAGGTCACCTGCGAGCGCTGCGAAACAGGCTCAGGCTTAATCAAGGCATTAACTCTCTCTTGGTACTGAACAGGCACCCGCAAAACATATCCAGCCGGAACCTTTGCGCGCCCCTGCCATACAGTCTCCAGAATGGCGTAATTCGCCTCGCGTAAATCCTCAACCGGGACGCCCAATCGGCTCGAGACATATCCAATCGACATAGCCGAATGAAGCGGATAGGACACGACTCGGAGCGGCGGCTCAACTACGATCTCAGGGAAATAGCTTTTATGATCATCGAATATCTCGAGAGCAGCGAGAAATTCCGGAAAAAAATTCGAAGATGCAAAACCGAAGTAGCGCTCAGTCGGATGCTCGACAATCTCTGAGAGGTCATTAGTTCCTGCCTTCGAAACTTTGCCCCGAACACCCCCGACTCCGTGATTGTAGGAGGTTATAGCCAGAGGCCATGCTCCGAGAGAGCGATATGCAGATCTGAGATACTCCGCAGCGGCACGCGTTGCCTTGATAGGGTCACGACGCTCGTCTATGTGAGACCCTACCAAGAGTTTGTGAGAGCGCGCAGTGCGCGGCATGAACTGCCATATACCTGCCGCGCCTACGCTGCTGTACGCCGTATAATCGAACGAAGACTCGATAAATGGAATGCGCGTAAGCTCCTTGGGCAAGCCATACTCCGACACAAAGATCTGCTCCATCACCGGAAGATATTTCCAGGAACGTCGAATAGCTTCGGCATAACGTTCACGTATACCGGTTTGAGTACGAATAAGATCTTCATCTATCAGACGACGATACTTACTTGCTCCCCCCGGGAGATTCTCCATAAGGCGGACTATCTTCTCTTGGTAGTCCGTCGAGGGCCTTTCGCCCCTCGCTAGAGGCTCCAGCTGACGCTTGAGCGCCTCCACTGTATTCTTTTCAACTGAGGATCTGTGACGAGCCAGATCAATAGGGTTCATTTCTTGTGCTTCGTTCGTGAAATCGAGGACTCCGAAAACAATCTGAGGGAATTCACGGTGATGCACGACCACCTGATTTTTGCCGTATTTGGCAAAAACATCCTTCCAAAAGTCGACTCGACCTCTCAGCTTGGCGGGGGTCTGAAAAGGACCCTGCCGAGGGGCGACACTAACGTTTGCCTTCAGACCCAAATTGGAGCCCAATCCGGGACTAGCCACACTCAGAGATGGCGAAAGAAGTAGTACCGAGGCGAGAGCGACATTGAGAACCTTTTTCCGTGGCATCTTCGACAACACAACGACTGACCCAGCACCCGCAAAGAGAATAGCTCTTCTAGGGTTGGAAGCACCCGCACCCAACACCGTGCGAGATCCATCCTTAAACCTAACTGTATGTGTCCTTTCACACTGCCACGGTCGTGACGCGGGCACAACGGGTACTTTCCACGTAAGTTAAGAAATCCCGAGCCATAATACACGACGTCACAGAGATCTGAGAAACCTCTATGATGTGCACTCTTTCAAAGCGGGATTCAACTACTTGGAAGTACAGCGACAAGCATCCAGCTCTTCGTCGCTCATCAAGGAGGTTTCCTCTGAATTTATAGCGATGAACTCCTTAAGATCATCGGGAACACCTGAATCCTCAAAGATAGCTTCAACCGGGCACTCAGTCTCACAAGCCCCGCAGTGTATGCACTCATCGGGATGAATCATGAGCATCCCGAAATCTTCGTCTTTAGCCTCTTTGCTGAAGCGGTCATTGTATTGCTTCTTTTTGATGTTGTAGAAGCAATCGACCGGACAAACCTCAACGCAAGAACGGTCCTTGGTTCCGAGACAACGCAGAGTGACAACGTAGGCCATGACTTACCGTTTCAGAAAACAAAATTCGTTTAACGAGGCGATACTACACAATTATTTCGAAAGGATAAAGCCTTGGATGCAAGCAACCTACAGTTTTACTCATAGTTCGCCCCTGAGGACACCTCGCGTTACTACCTGACGGTTGGAACGGACGGATCGCCGACGAAGAAAAAGGGGCGCTCCGGAATTCACCGAACCGCCCCCCAGCAGAAAAGATGGAGTCATGCCAATGACTATCAGTTCGGCACTTGTGGGCGGATTGTGAGCTTTTGGTGCGCTTTAGCGCCCTGGATCTGCACCGACAAGCAACTCATGAAATCCTCCACTCTTTTTCTCACGATGAGGTCGGTTGATATTTTTGCGAAGGCGCGCTAGATCACTTATTCACCTTAGGTGGCCCGATCGCCAAGTTGGCTAAGGCAACGGTTTGCAAAACCGTCATTCGCCGGTTCGAATCCGGCTCGGGCCTCCATATTTCACGCTCGGCGCTTTGGCCAAGGGGCTTCCGCCCCTCTCGCCCCTGATCGGGGCTTCACCCCCCCCCGCTCTCTATGTTATGTCCCAAACGAGTTCGTAGTAGACGCTTCTCCTCTTCCTCCTCCTAATCCTTATCCTTCTCATCATCCTGCACTTGCACCGGTTTCCTGATTCTCATCCGGCTATTTCCGTAAGGATACGGTAGAGCGCATATCGGCGATTGATTTGAGTTCGGCTTTGGCAAATTCAGTCTTCAAAGGCAAACGGCAATCAACGATACCAAAGTTCCTTGATGACGAAGAGGAAACCGGTGCAGGTGCAAGATGATAAGAAGGATGAGGAATAGGAGGAGGACTTGCTACAGCTAGTGTACTAGTTGAGGACATGACAAAAGAATCCACGGGACTATCGCCCGTCGACGCAATCGTTACCCGCTCGGCGATGGAACCAACAAGAATCCTAAACGGCCTCTACCCTCTCTACTCAGCGCCGTTCAACAGTCGCAGCTTTTCTTCTGCTCGCGAAAGCTGCTTTCGCAGGTGTTGAATAAGGCCTGTGCCCTTTTCGTACGAGCCTATCGCGCGATCAAGCGGGAGATTTCCACTTTCTACCGAGGTTACAACCTCCTCTAATAGCTTGAGGGCCTGCTCAAACGAGAGGCTCGCGAGGTGTTCGTCCTTTACGTCACCACTCAACAACCCCTCGAGCGTAACTTCCTTCTCTGCGTTTACCGACTTTGCCATCTCTTCTCCTTCGTCACTTCCGAGACGGTCCCGGAAACAACTCCATCTACCACCGTAACTTCCATGGCTGCACCGACCTTCACTTCAGAGATCGACCGCACAGGACGTCCATCAACACTTATGATTGAAAATCCCCGCTCTAAGACACGCAACGGATCGAGCGCCGCCAGGCGCGACTCCAGCGCTCCAACCCCCGAAGTCGCGACCTCTACCAACCTTGAAACACTCAGATGAAGCCGTCGTGCCAACAACTCTACCGATTGCTCTCTACGCTGCAGGCTCTCGGGAGGAATAGCCCTTTGAAGTCGATCCGCCAGGACATCTACCGCTCGTTGATTAAGCTGCCCGTTGGAAAGCCCTGCTCTAACCAAGCGCTCTCCGAGCGTTGCCACACGGGAACTCAACAACTCCAGCACCCGATCGGGGCGAACCCCGGAAAGCATCGCTTCCGCCGCTTTTAGCCGCAAGTGCCCGTGCTCCACGATAGAGGACAACCTCGAATCAAGACGCATAGAGAGATCGTCAACTCGCTGCATGCGCGGCTGTAGCCAACGATCTACATCTTTCAAACGGCGCTCAAGTTCCGCGATCCATGAAAGCAGATCAGCCACTTTGGGAACAACCATCTCCGCGGCGGCAGTGGGTGTAGGAGCTCGCACATCGGCTACGAGATCGCACAAGGTCGTATCCACCTCGTGCCCAACACCCGATACGATCGGGGTAGCGCTCGCAAATACCGCCTTAACCACCTGCTCCTCGTTGAAGGCCCAG
Source organism: Bdellovibrionota bacterium (assembly GCA_044351795.1). Lineage (GTDB taxonomy): Bacteria > Bdellovibrionota_C > UBA2361 > UBA2361 > OMII01 > OMII01. The sequence goes on from JBILFA010000014.1 coordinate 23,588, forward strand.
AGATCCTCGAGCGAGCCGCCTCCCCGCGCCACTATGATGACGTCTACAAGACCCGAGCGATCGAGCCGCCGAATAGCTTCGGCTATCTCACCTGCCGCACCCTCGCCCTGCACGCGGGTCTCGGCCAAGTAGACGACCATCGATGGAAATCGCTCCCTGATCTTCACCATCATGTCATGCAAGACAGCGCCTGTTCGAGAGGTGACCAGACCCACCGCCTTTGGGAAGCGAGGCAAGGATCTCTTACGCTCAGGGGCAAAGAACCCCTCTCGCTCGAGTCGCGCCTTGAGCTCTAAAAACCGCTGCTGCAGTTCACCTTGCCCATCTTCGAGAAGGCGATGAACGATGATTTGCAACCTTCCACTTGGGCCGTATACATTCGGCCTCCCGTGACAGAGCACCACCTTACCGGCGACCGGCTTGAAGGTAAGCGTGCGCGCCACACCGGACCACATAACACACGAAACCTGTGCACCTTCGTCTTTGAGGGTGAAGTATACGTGACCGCTTTGAGCTACAGTTATTTGGGATATCTCCCCGCGGAAAAGAAGCTGCGGAAAGCTCGTCTCGAGGATATCATTGAAGAGGCTCGCGACTTCGGTGATCGAGAGATATGCCTCTCTTGATGAATTCGCTTTCGATGTGCCTGATCGTTGATTCTCGAGGTGACTCACACGCATGACGTTACTACGAAAAAGGGCGAATACAAACCCAGCTCATCGGGGCCCTTACACCCGCTTGATGCCCATCTGGCAGGGACTACTCCTCTCGCTCGGGGTAGATCTTCTGATCCCGACCCTCCTCACGCCCTGGATACCGCTAGCAAGCGCGTTCGAGATAGCGAGCCTATGCGCCTTGCTGACACTACCCTTTATCGACCAACACAGGGTTCAGAAAGCCATCTCACGCTTGCGAAACGCCCACAAGAAGGGGCTTTCAAGTTCCTCGGCTACGATCCCCTTGGCCATGGTAGCCCTGGTGCTCGTCACAGTACTGGGTAAATCCCTCGCGCTCGTAGGCGCCTCAGGGATCGTGCCTTTGCTGGTGGTCACCATCATGCTCGGGGGTGCGCTGAAGCACGCCGCCCAGGCATATCGGGAAGGACTTCGAGATCGGGAGAGTCTGAAAAACAACTCATGGACCAACGTGCAGCGCTGGGAACATCAGCTTCTGATCGTTTCATTGATTCCGATGCTAGCCGTTCGCGTTATCAGCTTGTGTGGTGCGCTGACTATCATACCACCCGCTAACGCGGCTCTCAGATTTGTGTTCTTAGGTACGAGCCTGCTCTTTCTCTTAATGCTCAAACCCCAGCGAGTATTCTTCCTAGGCTCCTGCTCTCGCTGTAAGCAGCCCGTGCCGATCGTCATATCTGACCTCGGGAGCTGTCTGGGCTGTGACGAGAACCTTCGACAAAAATTCATGAGCCGCGACTGAACCTCAGTAGCAAGCGCGGCAAAAGCCTGTGAAGGAAACTGTAGTCTGAACCTCTAACAGAGAGTTTCCGAGTGTACCCTACTTACTTCGGAACCACGAGAACAGTCCTCGTCCAGCGGCAGTATCTCCACCATCTGCACCGTTACGCGAGGATGAAGACACATGATCTGAGAGGATACTCCCTACTCCATCCCCTGAGTCTTCGGAAGGAACTTCGGTCTCCACCAGGACACCCGCCACGCGCACACTTTGGCGCAGTGTATGTAAGATCTCCTCATAGGCTGACAGAAGCGAAATCTCTATCTTCATTCCGGAAGACGGGGAGCTCGTCAACGTGTGCTCGAACTCTATCCCAAGCTGCGTCAGTCCAATCTGTTGACGAACCCACGTTGCTGTTCGAGGGGAAACTACCCTACGCTTGAAGATCTGTTCGCTTGCACCACTATCTAAAACGAGCTGACACACAATCGTCATGCCTTCTTCCAAAAACCGCCCAGATGGAACGTTCACCAATGCTCGACACGACAGGCGCGGCATCTGCACGTAGGTATGCGCGACGATGTCGACGATTCGAGGAACCGGGCTGCCGACCTCCACAATTTGACGCCCGCCGTCAGTGATAGGTTTGACGAAAAACTCCTTGGTCTCGTCGATCAAAACCTCACCGTTCAAAGACAGTGCCCGAGCACGCGCAAAAAGCCGTAATTTGGACACACCGCGATGGTTCTCGACACCAAAGGACCACCCAAGAACCTCATCTTTGCGAAAATTCGCTACTACTGAGTGCTCTGAGAAGCCGGAATGTCCCTCCACACAGACTCCTCGCGTCACGGGCTTAAAACCCATACCAAGGGAATCCGAGAATGCTTGCAGGAGAACGTGGCCGTCTTCTCGCTCCAAGGATATCTCCGCACGGTAAGGAGCAAAGAGCTCCCCCACACGGCCCGCCGCAAGCTCCACGATCTGCCGCGAGGCATCCTTAGGACAGAAGGTCGCCTGAACACGCACGCAATCCTCGCCCGAGAACTGCCAAGAGGAATCAACCTCCAGCGATTCTAATTCGATCATATGCCCTGGCTGCAGGGTCGCGGGCAAAGAGGCGTCTCGAACATCTCGGGTGGACTCGAGACTCTGGTTTTTAGAAGCCTCTCCTGCAACCTGCACCGTCACCAGCCCCATGTCACCGCACAGGACTCGGTCGTCAGCAGATACGATCACCACCTCACAGGTCAGGTTGTGTGTTCCTGCCTGGAGCAGAAGAAACTCTACCGGGATATCGATACACAGATTCCGATAGTGCGCCCATGCGCCGCGCGGATGGAGTATGCGCCGATACCGATACGAGGACACCGACTCCACCGGCACATTGAGCTCTGATGCCACGTAGGGGATACCGAGCGATGAAAGCTCTACTATCTCGCCTCGATTATCCAAGAAACGACACTCGAGCAGGACACTTTCTCCCGCATGCATGAACAAAGAGAGATCGAATAGAACGGAGATCGTGTGACGTTCCCAACCGGCTACTACCTTGTATCCGGAAGAAACACGCAGCTCCGATATTCTATCACCAGAAACCACATCGTGCGGCCACATACCAACGGAGTGTGGGGCAGGCACATTGCCTACAACCAACTCCCGACGCGGAACACAGATGCTTTCGTTTCGGGCTGCCGAGAGGAGCTCCCGACCATCGTTATCAATAACCGACACGCACAACTCAACATCACACCTCCCAGCCGGCAAATCGAGCGCCGCATACGGCACAAACGCGCGAATATCATCGATCACCAAGCGCTGAGCCTGTGGGCGGATCGGAACCAACGAACAGAATGGAGCGCTCTCGGAAACTATCTCGATAGAGGCGGTGCCACCGGGATCGGTCCAGCTCCCCCACTCCGGCCGAACTGCGACCGGGCCTCCGTTCCAGCGCACTGAAACGCGCAGCCATAGAGGCTGACTATCGTGACCTACGAGCCTAAGTCCACAGGTAACGAAACACCCCTTGGCCCCGAATACCTGATTGTCGTGTAATACCTCAAAGCCGAAAAGCGCATCTTCCTCGTCGGAGTACGCAACCGCCGCGCCATCGTGCCCCTCGCCTCGACGCAAGGAATCGATCTCCAAGCCGGCCAGGCTCATCTTTCTTCGTACATACCACTTGAGCATCATCGTGAGCTCGTCCAGTTCGCGGGCGATGTCGTACTCCTGTCCAGCCGCGGCCTCCGCGCTCGAACGAACCACACCACCATGCAGCAAACCTTCTCGCTCTTCTTGCTCGACTTGAGCTATCACCGCCTGGGCCCGTCGTACGAGGCCTGCTACAATAGAGGCCTCTACCGAACCGGCATACAGAGTGCTCAAAAGAAGCGGCACGTTCGGATCGAGCGCGAACATGCCAGTTTCGCGGTGCGCAACCTTACGGACGACCGTGAGAACCAGGTTGGCGACCTTGGCAAAAGCACCTCGACCCGAGCGACGCGAGCGGGCACGATATCGACCTGCCTTGCGAATCTCCTCTTCGAGCGGCGCTATGAATTCTTGAAGGGCATGTGAGCGTTCACCGATGAATTTACGCACCTCAGCCATCGAAAGAGGCCGAACTTCACGAGAAACAACGGACCTCGACGACTTAGGGGTAGAGGGAACGATAGCCGCTTTGGTTATCTTTAGCTGCGAAGGAACCTCTTCGGTAAACCCCTCAAACCCCTCCCGAAGTGGGGCTTCTTTCTCGACAACATTCATGTTTTTGGCAAACTACTATAAGAATGAATACTTCTGCGAACAGAGTGAGGTTTCTACATCACTTTCAGACCGTCTTTCAACCCGTGTTGTGAAGGAGTTTATGAACAGAGCTGATTTGTACATCTCTCCGTTTTTGGACTATAACTACCCCCAATTGCGCCTTAACCCGCATAGCGAGAGGTAACACATGGCAACCGAAGTGAAGATGCCCCAGTTGAGCGATACTATGAGCTCTGGGAAGATCCTGGTCTGGAAGAAGAATGAGGGAGACCAGGTTTCGCGTGGAGACATCCTTGCCGAAGTCGAAACCGACAAGGCAAACCTCGAAATCGAGTCCTTCTCCAGCGGCACCCTGTTAAAAGTGGTTACCCCCGCAGGTACAGATGCCAAGGTGGGTGAGGTTATCGCTGTTATCGGAGCCGCAGGCGAGCAGGTTGCCGCAGGTAGCACAGCACCAACGCAAGCCATCGCGCCTCAACCGACCCCCACCCCTGCCCATACTGCCCCACAGGCAGCGGCTATTCCCGCTTACGCTCCTCCATCATCCACGGCTCAACCGACACCAAGCTCGTTGAGTGTTGTATCGGGCGGGCAGCGAATAAAGGTCTCTCCGCTTGCCAAGAAAGTCGCCGAGAATCTTCACGTTAACCTCTCTTCGATTCACGGTACGGGTCCTAATGGCCGAATCGTCAAGCGTGATGTCGAGGCGGCGGCGGGCGGAGCCTCCGCTGCTACGGCTGTCCTGCATCAAACCGTGGCCTCGGCTGCGGTCGCAGCACCTGAAGTAGCCGTACCTCCGCGCGAGGTTGGGCCTCTGACCGGAACCCTCACTCCACTTTCCCGTATGCGCGAGACGATCGCTCGCCGCATGCAGGAGAGTGTAACAACAGCCCCCCACTTTTACTGCACCACCTCAATCAATATGAGTGAGGCGATGCGTTTGCGCGAGGCTCTCAAAGAGAAGTCAGAGTACAAGGGTATCAGTGTGAACCACCTGGTAATCAAGGCAGTAGCTTACGGACTCAAGCATGAGCCGCGTGTAAATGCTGCCATGAAAGATAGCCAAGTGTATCAGCCGTCCCAGATAAATGTCGGTATCATCACCGCACTGCCGGAGGGACTGATCATTCCTGTGCTCAAAGAGGTCGACACAATGACCCTAAAAGATGTCGTATTCGAGGCCCGCGCGGCTATCGAACGAGCTCGAGCTGGACGTCCGAGCGCCTCTGATCTTTCGGGTGGAACGTTTAGTATCTCCAACATGGGGATGTTTGACGTTGAAAATTTCACCGCCATCATCAATCCCGGCCAAGGTGGAATCCTTGCGGTGAGCTCGATCAAGGAGCAACCGATCGTCGAAAAGGGCAGTATTGTGATAGCATCGATGATGAAGGTGACGGTATCAGTCGATCATCGCATCATCGACGGTGCTATGTCGGCGAATTTCTTGAAGCATTTCAAGGAAGCTCTCGAGCTGCCGGCGCTATTGATGACCTAAGCGTAAGCAAGAACCTCCGGAGGTAGCTATGGCGGTTGAAGTCCCACGCAACGCAGGAACGATAGTAAAGCCGTCATGGCTCAAAGTTCGCGCTCCCGGGTCGCCGGAGTATCTTGAGACTCGCAATATCGTCAAGACACACAACCTTCATACAGTTTGCGAAGAGGCGTGCTGTCCCAACATCGGAGAGTGCTGGTCGCACCACACGGCAACCTTCATGATCATGGGCGAGTTGTGCACCCGCAAGTGTCACTTCTGTTCGGTCAAGAAAGGAAGCACCGACACACTCCAGCCTCTCGACCCGTTCGAGCCGGAGAGAGTCGGGTTGGCTGTAGGCAAACTCGGGCTCAAGCACGCTGTTGTAACGTCGGTAGATCGCGACGATGTGCTCGACAATGGAGCTCAGCACTTCCTCAAAACGGTCCAGTCGATCAGAAAGCACGCTCCAGGCTGCAAAGTGGAGCTCTTGATCCCAGACTTGAAGGGTTCGCGCGAGGATCTCGAGACGATCTTGAGCGCCAAGATAGATGTGTTGAATCACAACATCGAAACGGTTCCGCGTCTTTACAAGAAAGTACGGCCTGGAGCCGGGTATATCCGCTCGCTCTCAATTCACCGCTGGGCCAAGGAGATCGATCCTACTACCGTAACCAAGAGTGGTATCATGGTGGGCCTGAGTGAAACCAAGGAAGAGGTCTTGGCCGTCATGGACGATATGCGCGCCGTCGGTATCGAGGTCATGACGATCGGTCAGTACCTCCGACCGAGCAACAACCAACTTCCGGTACGCGCCTTCATAACCCCAGAGGAGTTCAAGGAGTACGAAGAGGAAGGGATGAAGCGAGGGTTCCGCTTCGTGGAATCCGGACCGTTCGTTCGTAGCTCGTATCACGCCTGGAAACACACTGCGGACATCGCAGTTCGAGAGGACTAGCAGCCCCATCCGATAGAAGCTCGTTAGCACATGAAAAAACGTATTGGACGAGACACTCGCGATGTGTGCTGAAGAGCCTCCTGTAGGCTCCCTCTATCTTATTCCATCCCTGTTGGGAGAGGCGGAGATCGATACATCTCTTCCGCCCCTGATCGCCGCTACGGTTTCTAAGCTCTCTCACTTACTCGTCGAGGATGAGAAGAGCGCTCGACGTTTCATCAAACAGCTTTGTCCCGAGTTGTCGATTCGGGACCTGAGCATGAACCGATTGAACGAGCACACCAAGAAGGAGGAGTTGGAATCGCTCGCATCTCCTCTACGAGCGGGGATAGATATCGGCATTATCTCCGAAGCGGGCTGCCCTGCCATCGCAGACCCAGGCTCTGAGATAGTCCGGATAGCCCATTCAATGGGTGCTCCTGTCCATCCACTAGTAGGCCCCTGTTCGATGATCCTTGCTTTGATGGGCTCCGGCTTCAACGGCCAGAGATGGCGCTTTATCGGATACCTACCGATAGACGAACAGCAGCGCCGTGCAGCTATCGTTTCACTCGAACACGATCTCTATCAGCGCAACGAGACTCAGATCTTCATGGAAACCCCCTACCGTAACCAAAAACTTCTCGAAGACGTGGTCGCCGCATGTCGTCCTGAAACCGGCCTGTGCGTTGCATCGGCTCTAACCACAACCACCCAATCAATTCGGACTCGCTCAATCAAGGAATGGAGCACTCCGCGAGAACCGCTTCCTCGCTTACCGACGATATTCGTGCTGGGACGGTAAGACGGCTAAAAACCATCCCAAACGGAGGGTTTTGTAGCGACTTCCGTAGTTGTTAATAAACATATTGTAGGGCAAGCTCGGCATAAGGGTAATCCGATTGAGCCGTGGTGCCCGCTGAATATCTTTCCCGATTTTGCTTGGAGGAAAACCGATGAGATTGGTTATCGTCACCCTTAGCTTTCTTAGCCTCATGAACATCACCCCTCCAGCCAGCGCGGACTCCCTCCCGAGCCGCAAGCCAGGGCTGTGGGAGATCTCGATTTCGACCGAGATCCAGGGGGACTCACATCCCGTCAAGATGAAGCAATGTACCGACGAAGCGGCCGACGCCAAACTGATGCAAGCCGGAAATGACATTCAAGGGCAATCGATGTGCTCCAAGAACGAAATCACCAAAACAGAGCAGGGATACAGCATATCATCGATCTGCACTCACGCTGGATCGAAGGTCTCATCCGAGGGCGCCTTTACCGGAGACTTCTCGTCGGAATACTCCGGAGACATCACTACTTCTTTTGATCCCCCGGTGTTTGGTCAAAAGGAATCAAAGACAACCATCAGGGCTAAGTGGCTAGGAGCATGCTCTGACGATATGCGACCGGGCGACATGATTCTCCCCAACGGAATGAAGATGAACGTCGACAAGGCGGCTCAATCAGCAAAGCAGGCTGCCAAGATGCTTAACAATCCTGAGATAGCGCACGCGATACAGCAAATGCCAAAGGGCCTAAACAAGGAGATGGAGAGCGCTATGAAAGAGATGATGCAACAGATGGGGACCGAGGAGTGAGAGAGCCCTCACGGCACTTCATCACACCCGCATCGTCGAACATCGCATAGTCTACGGGACCTCCTCTCGGCGTCGATATCTACGGCGCTTGTCGGAGGAGGCTCACAACTCCCCACACTATCAGTCCGAGCCCAACGAGAAGCCCCACGACGATGACAAGTATCAGTGAGAGGACTAGCCCGGAGACATCCTTGATACTGCGGTGCCTTGGCTCTGTCTCCCGACCTCTATACTGATCGATAATCGCTAGATTGCGCAGATTCACTTTCCAGGTGAAATCGAAGAGATCCCCCAGCACCGGAACTGCCCCCACGACAATATCAATCAGGACGTTTCTGATCATTCGCAGAAGTGCCCGACGAGGAAGACCTGCGCGGGCCGCTAGATATACGAGGTAAAGGGACGCACAACCTCCAACGATATCGCCTATCCCGGGGAAAAGTCCGATTATCGGATCCAGGCCGATCTTAAAGGTAGTTCCAGGAACGGTGATATACCCATCCAGGATGTACGCAAGCACTTCGATGCGTTGTAAGTGGGGATTACTTGACTGGTTACGCTTTTCAACTCTTTCAGCCATAAGACACCAAGACCTTCACACCCAACAGCCGCTCCCACCTCATTGCATGAGACAACAGTTACTTACCTTACGGTAATATCAGAGCAACGTCACACGATTCAAATCAACCGCCACTTTTCTCGCGAAGTATATAACCCTTCCCAACCCGTTACGAATCAACGGCGGGGGTCTATGCTTCTATTACAAGGCGCAACATGACATCGAGCACCAAACTAATAACTGTATTCTTGGCGAGCCTTCGTACGGGAGGAGCCGAACGCGCCATGTTAATGTTCTGCTCGGAGGCCTTGCAGCATGGGTTTCGCGTCGAACTCGTTCTCTGCCGCGAGGAAGGACTGTTCCAGGAACTGGTTCCCCCAGGGCTCTCTATCGTCAATTTACGATGCAAGCGCACAGTGCATGCTGTTCCAAAGCTGGCTCGGTACCTGACGACTACGCGTCCAGACGCGTTATTCAGCACGGTTCGAAACGTCAACATCGTAGCGATTTGCGCCGCGAAGCTCTCAGGCCTCAAAATACCTGTGATCGTGCGCGAGTCGAGCGCCCCACTCTCGTCTCCCAAAGAATCATCCCTCGATCAACTCGCTTATCGGCTCGTACCGATCGCCTACCGTTTCGCCCAGAGCATCATCGCGGTCTCGGATGGAGTCGCTCACGAGTTGGTTAGTATGAGCAGCGCACTTAAGCAGCGCGTTACAGTCATTCCCACTCCTGTCATCTCCACCGAAATGCTTGCTCAGGCGGAGCACCCCATCGATCATCCTTGGTTTTCAAGGCCGGAGAGCCCAGTGATCGTATGCGCAGCACGCATAGAACGTTACAAGGGATACGACACCCTTGTAAGGGCGCTTCAGCATCTTAGAGAGAGGATCGATGCAAAACTGGTGATTCTGGGCGGTGGAACCTACCAAGCTGAGATCACGCGCAAGGTTGCAGAGCTACAACTCTCCGACCACATCGACTTCCTTGGGTTCGTCACGAACCCGTTCCCATACATGAAACGAGCAAACGCCTTCGTGCTGGCCTCAGAACACGAAGGACTTCCCAATGTGCTCGTTCAAGCGATGGCTTTCGGCACGCCTGTGGTCTCCACCGATTGCAAGAGCGGCCCCGCCGAGATCCTGTGCAATGGGAGGTACGGTCACTTAGTACCCGTAGGGGATGCGCCCGCCCTGGCTAGAGCGCTCGAAGAGGCTGTTGGAAGACCTCGGCAAGAGGAGTCGCAAAAATATGTTCATACCAAGTACAGCGCGAAACAAGCGACCGCTAAGTATCTCGCCTTAGCCGGTCTCTACAACGCAGAGCCTGCCGTGCAGCACTACAGCACACACTCTATTCCTGAGAACTACCACTCCCGACAAAGAAGCTCTCCTTCTCCGCGAACAGCGCATTAAAGGTCGTCAAGCTACCGTAGCACCGGGTGAGGTAGCCCTGAAGCTCGGCCTTATCAGCAGCATCGAGATTGGCATGGTTGTTGATTTTCTGCTCGAGAACTCGAAGCTTCTCGCGCACTCCGATCTTAATCTCCTGTACGCGCTGTTACTTTTTAGGCTCATCGGGTTTTCGAGTGGGCAACTTCCGAGAGGCTGTACATAGGGCCCTTCTGTGCAAGCCGAACCGCTGTTTCGTCTCATGGTGTCGAGTTCAAAACCATGGGACTGATTGATGCCGGTGATGTAGGCATATGATACACGGACCACTAGAGCTACTCAGTGAGGCCAGTCGTCAGTGGATTGCCGATCGTGCACCGCGGCTCGCTGGTCGTGTTCGTAGTGTGGATCTATTATTCCGGACTCATCTTTTTCTTCGGTGCGGAATTGAGGTTACAAAGGCGGGATCTGCCATGCACTTGTGAAGAGGTTTGAGAGGCTCTATGGGAATTACTCTGATTACCGGTTGCTCGGGCGAGGTCGGCAGCAGCCTCATCTACTATCTTTCGGAACGCGGAGAGGACTGCATTGTCGGCACCGATCTGAGGCCGCCGGAGACGGATGTGCAGCGTCGCTTATCCTCGACTCATCTCGGAGATATCTCAGACCAGGCTCTGTTGGAAGATATCGATGATCTGCATGAGATAGACAGAATCTTCCACCTTGCCGGAATCCTCTCATCGGGGGGCGAGCGACATCCTCAACGTGCCCACGAGGTCAACGTCACGGGCACCCTGAATGTGTTAGAGCTGGCACGCAAGCAATCAGAGTTTCGTCGCGACCCCGTCCAGGTGATCTTAGCAAGCACTATTGCAGTGTACGGCATCCCATCCCTTGCTATCAAGCAAACAACCGGAGCTGTGTGCGAAGAGGAACACCTGCGCCCTGTGACCATGTATGGGGCGAACAAGCTCTACTGTGAATCGCTTGGCAACTACTACGCACGTTTCTTCGGTCTTCTTGAAGAGGGCTCTACACGCACCAAGATCGATTTTCGATGTGTGCGATATCCCGGACTCCTCAACGCTCATACCCTTCCAACGGGGGGAACCAGCGACTATGCGCCCGAAATGGTACATGCGTTGGCACAAGAGAGGCCATACAGCTGCTTTGTGCGGCCCGACACTCGCATTCCCTTCATGATGATGCCCGATGCACTGCGAGCGCTCGTGATGCTGAGTGATACGCCCAGAGCTCGACTGACCCGCTCGGTATACAACGTAGCCGCTTTTTCACCGAGCGCCGCCGAGATCGGCACGCTTCTCAGCATGCGCTTTCCAAACGGTTCCATTAGCTATGTTCCGCATGCCCAACGGCAGATGATCGTTGATAGCTGGCCGGAGTATATCGATGATACTGCTGCCCGAAACGATTGGGGCTGGACGGCTCCGGACTTTTTCGACGAAGCACTCGATACCTACCTCATTCCGGCAGTCTATCAAAAGTACTGCACTCAATCGGTAGCGAACCTCTAGGTAGACGCCGCTATGATCGAGAAGATTCGAGGCCAATTTCAGGAAGAGCTCGAACAGATCCGCTCAACCGGCTTGTGGAAGGAGGAGCGCATCATTGAGTCGCCTCAATCGGCCATCATTACGGTAAAAGGCCGTCCGGTCATCAACTTCTGCGCCAACAACTACCTCGGCCTGGCAAATGATCAGCGCTTGATCTCAGCGGCTCAGAGAGGCGCATCAGAATGGGGATTAGGACTTTCCTCAGTACGCTTTATCTGCGGCACACAGAGGATTCATCGCAAACTTGAAGAGGCGATCAGCACCTTTCTTTCAACTGAGGAGACCATTCTCTACAGTTCGTGCTTCGATGCTAACGGTGGACTCTTTGAAACCCTCATGGGTGAACAGGATGCCATCATTAGTGCAGCGCTCAATCACGCCTCTATCATCGACGGGATAAGGTTATCGAAAGCATCGCGCTACCGTTACACTCACAACAATATGGAAGAGCTCGAGAGTTGCCTAGAGAAAGCGAGCGCTACGGCTCGACGAGTATTGGTGGCTACGGACGGCGTCTTTTCGATGGACGGAGATGTGGCACCACTCAGAGAAGTAGCCGCCCTTGCGAAACAGTACGGCGCGCTTCTCATGGTCGACGATTCGCACGCCACAGGCTTCTTCGGTCCCACCGGCCGCGGTTCGATCGAGGAATGCGGTGTTATGAGCGACGTCGACATTGTTACCTCCACCTTTGGCAAGGCCCTCGGGGGTGCGAGTGGTGGATTCACGACCGGTCGCTCCGAGATCGTCCAACTCCTCAGGCAACGCAGCCGCCCCTATCTCTTCAGCAACTCCCTTGCTCCGATGCTCGTAGTCGCTACGTTAGAATGTCTCAATGTACTCTCCGCAGACTCAGAGCTCGTGGCGCGCCTTCGTGACAACACCGCGTACTTTCGCACACGCATGTCGGAAACTAATTACACTATCCGACCGGGCATCCACCCGATCGTGCCGATTATGCTCGGAGACGCTACGCTCGCCGCGAACATGGCGGCGGACATGCTGCAAGAAGGGATCTACGTTATCGGATTTTCGTATCCCGTTGTTCCGATGGGTCAGGCACGCATCAGAGTTCAGATATCAGCAGCGCACACCCAAGAACATCTGGATCGAGCGCTCGAGGCATTCCGTAAAGTCGGCAAGAAGTATGGGCTTTAGCGCCCTTTTCAATTCACTACCTATCTCTAGCGTCCTGGAGATTCTCTGTAAGAGGGAGAGGTTGCCGCATTCGTATTGCGGCATCTTGGGGCGCGCGCCTACCGTTTGCCGAGCACCGGTCAATTTTGCAACACGCATTACGTTAACACATTGAAAACAATACGCTTTGCGGCTATATACTGCAGTGATGTAGACTACTGCTTGGCGACTCTATCCGCTCCCTCTGGAAACCGGCATAGGAACGCAACCTGAGACGCTAAAATCCTGCCGGATATACCAATGACGCTAGCCTGGCACCCTCTTTCAGCCAAACCCTTCAACAGGAGCTCCCGGCCTGAATCATGAAGCGTCTCTCCGGTAGCACATTAGCACTTGCTGGACTCGTGATAGGAATCTCAGTCGGCCTCGCGATAAGCCTGTTCAAGGAATACCTGATAAACGAGATCGTCCAGGCCATGGAGGAGGAGATATCCGCGTCGTGCGATTGCTCGGTGACCTTCGACTCTTTCAATCTGTCTTTTACGACCCTGAGTGGGCGAGCACAAAATGTTCGAATACTAGAGAAAGGAGTTCCCAAACTTAGCTTCGACAAGATTACGGCGACGTTCAGCCTGGGTCAGATAACGAGCAAAATCATATCTATCGACAATCTTGTCTTGTCCAATGGATACGCCAACGGCGTGGGTCCTAAGTCGGTAACTTTCCGTTTTATCGATCAACTCACCACTCCCACTCCCCCCGAACAAGCAGACCCAACTCGGTGGAGAGCGATCCTCAATCACCTCGAGGTAAAGGATTCGCGATTCAGGGAACCCCTCGGCGAAACATCAGAGCTGACTGCCACTGGAGTCGCCTTGCAGGTCGATCGAGAGGGCGAGAACTTCCGGCTTCATCCCTCCATCAAGGATCTTCGCTACAAGACAATGATCGATCCGGAGATCGACGAGATCGCGGATCTCCCCCTTGGTTCCGTGGACGCATCGGTGGTGATTGAGGATACGCGGGCTATCTTCGAAAGCCTTACCGTCGGCCGGGGCGCGTCATCTCTCGAGCTTAATGCACTCGTTGATACGAAACGAGACGATGCCCTGCAAGGAACAGCACATTACTCGCTCGATGCGCGCTACATCGACTTACCAGAGTGGCTTAGTGGACAGTTCTCCGGTGACACCACGGTGCGTGGCTCCCTTGGAAGCCCGATTTTGTCAGGCTCCATATCGAATCAGCCAGGAACGCCACTAACTTTTTTCCTACCGCACTCAGAGCCCCTCTCCTTCAATTCACTCAAAGGAGAGATCACCGTCGACGTCAATCACGGCGACCCGATAGTCACATTGAAAAACCTCTCGGGCACAGGCGAACGATCCACCATAACCGGCTCTCGAGCTCTGACCTACTCCAAGGAGGGGCTGAACGCGGGATTTTCGGTACTTGTTCCCTCGTTCACCTACGGTCCTTTCACTGTCAAAGATGCTCGTGCCTCCGTCTCGGTGACCCCCTTGGTAGACGACATCCATACTGAAATCACGCTTCAGGCTGGGGATCTGAAGGTTGAAGGTACAAGCCTCGGGCCAGTCTCGGTCAACATTGACCTCGAACCGACAACCGTGAAAACGAAAGTAGAGTCCACAGACCCCCGTGTCGGGTCCTTTCACTGGGAAGGTGAGATAGATATTTCGTCGCCCGATCCCGAGCTGCGACAGGGAGTTCTTACCCTCACGAACTACCGCCTGCCGCTACAGCTGCCTGTGAATCCAAACAAACTGAGCCCTGCAGCGATTACCACAAAAATGACTCTTTCAGGCCTCTTGGATCTGGCCTCTCTACGGGGCGAGGGCCCAACGACGATCGCGTTCCCATCCCTCCCCACTGGAATGCCTCTTAGCGGCGTTACGACCTTGAGAGATGGGCTTCTCGAAGTCTCCCTTCCCGAATCGGCTTATCAGGGATCAGCGCTCCTCAAACTCGACGTAGCTCGCTCTCTCAACGGAGAACTCCGCGCCAAGCTGCCACCCAGCCCATTCTCTCGCTTTGTGGAACACAGCTCCGCCTGTGGCCAGCTCGACGCTTCTCTGATCTACAATTTCAACCTCCTCAAACCGTTTGCTGGGTCAGGCAGTTTGGGAGTAGGAAATCTCTTTTTCGGCTGTGAACCGTACACCCTTCATTTTACTAAAAACGCATCCCTTCCAATCGTGAGCGGAGCTCTTCAGTTTAAAGACGTCGCAGTTACAGGCGTGAATAGCTCCTTGGGCCTCATAGGGAGCGTGGGCTTCGAGAAGGGATTCGACATCAATCTCGAAGGGCAGTTATTTCTGAGCGCCTTTCTACCCTTTATGTCCGGCATCGACGACCTTCAAGGAAAGCTCGACACTCATTTGAGCATAAAAGGTCCCGTAAGCACGCCTCTCTTCGGTGGACGCGCGAGGTTAGCGGGTGGTGAATTCGGGCTAGCTTCACCCGAGGTCGAAGCACACGACGCTCAAGGCACTTTCCTGTTCACGGGAAATAGCATCCGCATCGAAACGTTAACCGGAGCTATCAATAACGGCACCTTCGACATCCAGGGTAACGTTCTACCCTTTGACCTGTCTGCATCGAGCATTACGACTCGTCTCAACGAAGTCACGATTGAGCCAATTGAGGATTCTGTAATCACTTTCTCAGGCGACCTCACTTTAGGGACGGCGGGAAAAACCCGTCAAACCCTGTCAGGTAGAATTAAGGTCGATTTCGCCGAGATTGAGAGAAATTTCGACATCAATCAGATACTTGTTCGCACATTGACGGGATACTTCATTCCATCTCGGATTCAACCGCGCGCAAACACAACGCCTATAAATCTAGACCTCGACATCTCCATCGAAGCACCGCGAAATATATTCGTATTCACCCCTTTCTTTACTGCCGAACTCAGCGCTGCCATCCAGGCACAAGGGACCGTCGCGGAGCCTTCCCTTTCCGGAGGCATGCACGTATTGAGTGGCTGGGTAGGGTTGAAGGACAACCGATTCGACATAACAAACGGCAACCTTACCTTCAAACCAGGCTCGTTCACGCCGCATGTAGAAATTGCCAGCGAAGGCGCGCTGCGAACGTCGACCGGAGAAAGCATCCTGGTCATACTCGAAGCTTCCGGGCCGTTACCAAACCCTCGCATAACGCTCTCATCTGATCGCGGGCTCTCCCACGACGAGCTTTTGGTCCTGCTCACTTCTTCCCGATCTTTTGGAGGTCAAACGTTAGCAAATCGTACCGGGATGCAGTTTGCAAAAGACCAACGATTCTTCCTCTCGGAAGACACGTTTAGCAGTGTCGGCGCTTTCTTCCGGAACCTCACTCACATTGAAACCCTTTCATTGGAGCCGATCTACAACCCGTTCACTGGATCAATCGAACCCGCGCTCGTAGGAAAGAAAAACATCTCATCGAGACTCGCGCTGGTTGGCAACAGTACCTTCAGCACTCTTCCCAATTCGCGCGCTGGAGTCGTGTACAACCTCACACCGTCCGTGAACGTTTCGGGCTTTCTTCAGTCTATGCCTTCTCGAAAACAGGCGGCTCTCAGTTCGGATCTCACCTATACCATCCTTTCCGAACAGTCGCGCTTCGTGGACCTTCAAGTAGAGGGTCTTTCTGCCTTCGAGCGAGAGAGCATCCTAGCGTCTGCCCACCTCGGGCTTGCCTCCCGAGTTCGCAACACGTCGGAAGCTCTCGGATCTATTCACCGAAATATCGTACAATACATGAATCAACAGGGATTCTTGTCAGCCCGTGCAACTGTCGAATGCCTTGAAGGAGAAGAATACTGCAGCAAGCTGCGTATCATCGTCGAGGAAGGCCCGTTGTTCACTATCCGAAAGGTAGTATTCACCGGTCCCCTTTTACCTGTGCCAGCACAAGATATCGTGGAAAAGATCGTTACAGCGGGAGACAGTGCGACAACATCCGTATTGGACGAAGTAGAGCGACGTCTCGTCATCGCTCTACGTCACGAAGGATACATCTCCGCTCGAGTCTCTCCGAAATACGAATTCACTGGCGAAAACAGCACAGTCGATATCGTGGTAGGAGGGGAGAGTAGACAACCTATCTCCTTCGTTTTCACCGGAAACACCATATTTTCAGCCTCCGAATTCCTCGACTCGATCCAACTCTTTTCTCGCAAGCGTCCCTTCGGGAACAACACGATCAATCTGCTCGTCCAAAACATCGAACGAATGTACCAGGAGCGTGGATATCTCTTCGCGCGAGTATCCTTTCGCGAGGATCGTTCTGACCCGGCGCGTTTGACGTACAAGATAGCGATAGCCGAGGAGGACTCGATCCCCGTCCGTAAACTCGACCTGGAGGGAAATGCACACCTCGGACTAGGTCGCATCAAGCAGATCATGAAGGAACTGGGCTTCGCAGAAGAGGTGGAGCTCCTGAAACCAAACTACGCGATACCTGACCAACTTGATGCCCTTCGTGAAATCCTGATATCAGCATACAACCAGGAGGGATATCCCAACGCGACTGTCCGTTACGAGATTACACCTACCAAAAGTGGATCAGCGCTCGATATCACATTCGTGATCGATGAAGGAGAGCCGAGCACAATCAACTCCCTGTCGGTAATTGGATTTCCTTCGGATGTCCGGGAACCGATTAAACCAAAAGCTCCGACATCACTCCCTCGAACGAACCGCTTCATTCAGCAACTCATTGATACACTCTCCGCCGAGGGATTCCTCTATCCGGCAGTAACAACAGACCTCGACCCAAGTAGTGGAGAGCTGGAAATAACCGCGGTACCCGGTACACGGATACATATTTCCGAGATAGAATACGAAGGACTTTCCCGCATTACCGAATCCGTGGCGATCGAGTACACGACGTTGAAGGCGGGATCTCCATATCGAAACGACGATGTCAACGAGACCAAACACAAGCTATTACGATCGGGGCTCTTCTCTCGTGTGGAAGTACTACCTGCGGACGGTACTCTCGACAGTGGATTTGAAGCCTTAATCATCCGAGTTGCAGAGCGCCCTCTACAGACGCTCGAAGTAGGCGGTGGCGCAAACTCGGAACTCGGTGTTCATGTCTTCGGTGAAGCGATCGACAAATCGCTGTTCTCGGACGGAAGAAGTTTGGCTCTACGGCTCGATTCGTACTTTGACCAAACAGAAGTAGGCAACTCTCAATCCATTACACAAGGATTTGCCAGCCTGCGGTACATGGATCCCTCCTTCCTGGATTCTGAGTATACTCTCACCGAGGACTTGCGGTATCAGCGTCAGGATCTTCCGACACAGGAGTGGAACCTCGATCGTACCTCCCTCGCATCATACGCCCTACGTCAGATAGGCTCCGGGGTGTCGCTCTCTGCGGGCCATACTTTTCTCCTGGACGATCTGTATGACGTAACGCCCGGAGCTATCATATCCGACCTCGATCAAGGCACTGTTCGCTTGAGCTTCCTTTCGGCCTTGCTGTCAATCGATAGACGCGATGATCCTCTTCTACCCCGCTCCGGTTACACCTTTGCCATCGAGCCGAAGCTCTCGACTAATGCATTCGGATCGGAGGCAACATACGCCCTCGTGAATGCGAATGCTTCCGGGGTGATCCCGCTCGATACGATCTCCCGCAGATTCTCCCTCGGACTCAGATTGTTGGGAGGGTTCGCGGAGCCATTCGGGCCGACTGACGAGATTCCGATTACCCAACGCTTCTACCTTGGAGGTCGCACTACAATACGCGGCTTTCGTCAAAACGCCCTCGGCCCTCGGGGCTCCGATGGAGCGATTATAGGAGGAGACACCCTGTTGGGAGGTAATACGCAATTCCAATACCTCGTTGCTGACACCATCAGCACGCACATCTTCTTCGATTTCGGTAACGTATTCTTGAGAGAAATGAGCTCTTCCTTAACAGACCTACGAACCAGCACAGGCGTGGGGTTCCGGTACCTTTCGCCAATCGGTCCAATCGGATTTGATGTGGGTGCACCGCTCGACGAGAGAGAGGGAGAGCCTTCGGTACGAATTCACTTCTCGGTCGGAAGTACCTTTTAAGCGCATTTTTAGAGATTGGGCCTTTAACCACCAGTTAACGCCGGCTAAAGCACCTAAGTGAACAAAAAGGAAAGAGAGGTCAGCGAGGGGGGATCATACCGGGTTTTCTATGCTCCTCACCCTCGCTGCGCTCCCGCTCTCTTTGTATTCCCCCCTTCTTGTTTGCATAACCCCGCTCAAGGGCTGGGCCACACCACCCACTCGATTCCACGATGAGCCGTCTTGCTTTGTGCTGTACTTTCCGTCACCGTGAGTTCGTAGTACATTCCCTCATACTTGAGACATCCGTCTATGATAACTCCCTCTTCCGCTGCAATATCTGAGCACACAATCGAACGGGTATCCTACCTTACTGTTGTGCTCGTTTTGTTCATAGTCGGTCATTACGGGCTCGCGACACCATTCATAACGATCCTCTTCTCCTGCCTGACCTTGTATTTTTTGGGCAAGGTGTTCTCAAAGTCGATCGCTATCGTCGTTTTTGCATTACTGAACCTGCTGCTTTTCTATCTCTTCGTGCATTTTCTCGGGGAAGCCGTAGCTGCGTTGCCGCTAGCAACTGCAAAGTCGGTTCCGATCATCGTCGAGTGGGCTAATTCATACGGGATAAACCTTCCCTTTACCAACTCCGAAAGCCTCAGGGATTTTGCGCTGGACGGCATCAAAGAGCAGCTGCGTGGGATAGCCAGGTTCGCCGAAATCTTCACCAAGGAATCAGTGTATCTGATCATCGGACTTGTGGCTGCGTGTGGTCTTTTTACTACCCCGCACCTCGATCTCGGTCGCAACACTTATGCCATCCGCAACAATATATATTCCGTTTATGCACAAAAACTCTCAGAGCGATTCTCGCTTTTTTTCGAGAGCTTTCGAACCGTGATGGGAGCACAGCTCATCATTTCAGCGGTAAACACCCTCTTCACAGGGTTATTCGTAGTTGTCCTGTCTGTGTTCGGGACACCACTTCCCTATTCCTTCGTCATAGTTGTGATCACGTTTTTGTGCGGCGTATTACCTATCGTCGGGAATCTGATAAGCAACACGGTAATCTTCAGTATCGGACTCACCCAATCTGCACAGCTCGCTATCATCTCTCTGCTCTATCTGATCATCCTCCACAAATTTGAATACTTTCTGAATAGTAGGATCATAGGTGGTCGTATCAAAAATCCTATGTGGATAACCCTCTTGGGACTCCTCGTTGGGGAACGATTGATGGGGATCCCGGGCATGATATTAGCTCCTGTTGTGCTCAATTATATCAAATTGGAGGGTACCCTGGTCGCTATCGACAGCAAAGGGCAGGGGGCGTAACTATCTGATATTAATGCTGTTTACCCGAGATAGCACACCCCGCTGCGGCTATATCCCATACTACCTGCAACTCTTTTTTAAAAATCCGCATCATATCAAACGTTAGCGTTGAAGCCGTCGGTGCGAGGATGCACAGATGCAAGGATTGCAGGCTCAGCGGGATAACAGAGTATAAAAGGGTTCGTTGAGGTTTACCATGCTGAGCGCATTAGTAATAGACGATATAGGTTCGCAAGCAGCTATCTTGGATAAGGTTCAGTCCTTGGCAGACGTCGGATCCATCGCCGAAATCCTCGTGATTAGCACCGAAGCCCAACCTTCATCCCTATCATCTATAATCTGGATCAAGGGAACCTCGTTGGTCGAAGCATTCAACCAAGCGGCCTCCTTGGCAGCGAGCAAGAGAATGCTTGTTATCAGCTCAGCCCTGCAGCTTGAATCCCAAGACATTTCACGACTTGTGGCAGAAGTTGAAGCTACTCCGATGCTGCAGCACACCATCGTGCAGCTACACTGCGAGCACGGAGAAATAGCACTTCCTCAGATGAACCCGGAAGGTATGATCTCCTCCCTTGCGAACTTCGAACAATGGCCGCTCCTGTGTGTGGCAACTACGCGCATCACGCTGAGCGAGCTGAAAGATAGCTCTGCATCGACATGCGTAGAGCTTTTAGCGCAAGCCTTGATTGTGTCGATGGGAGACGGTGATGACATTCGTGTGTCTTCTACCATCAGCCCGTTCATAAGTAGTGCGATGGCGCGAGCAACTTCTGAGCTCTCCACGAGCTCTCGAGCAAACCTCCTTCGAGCTACACTCCAGGCGATGAACATCGAGGAGCTCTTTCCGCAGCATGCCTGGAAAAAGTTCAGTCAAGAAAGCGCCGCAGCCGCTTATCACACCCTCGCCGCTCTGTTCTTGCGCTTCGGCGATGCCGAGGCCGCAGTGCAGAGCCTGCAGTGCAGTGAACGGCTCGAGGAAAGCCCGCGATTTTTCGCTCTCCTCGGATTGATTCAGCAAAGCCAGGGTGAGACTTTGGGTGCTGTAGCTAATTTTGTGTCGAGCCTCCAATATTACGAGGCGCGCAAGAAAGATGATGGTAGGCACTACCTCTCTTTCAAGCCCGAGAACCTCGAGATCATCAACTCGAGGCTTGTTGACGGCCTCAACGCCCTTAACCAGCGCGATAACGATAGGGCTCTGACGCACTTTTCCGAGGCGGTCTTCAACTTCGACCCTTTTTACGCCGAGTATGGAGTGCAATCGCTCCAGAAAGGACGCTAAGCACGGCCAGCATCGGCTCTGAGAGGATAGCCTTTCCCTAGTGGGCTACTCAACCTTTTGACGTAACACGGCAACAACCCTAAGATGCCGTCATGCGCTCTCTTGCGTCCGTAACCCTCTTTCTACTACTTCTTGGATTTACCACCGGAACCTTGCGGCTGTGGGATCTCAATGGCCTAGAGATTGTTCCTGCAGGTCGTTACCTCTTGGGAGCAGCGTTGTTTTCCGGCCTCTTTAGTGTCGTGTCGGCGGTGCGCAATCGAAGGCTTCCTACAAAAGAGGAGTTAGCCGACCCTCGTGTCTGGGTGGTCGGCCTTGTCGTGTTGTTCTTCTCCGATTGGATATGTAGACCCTATGCCTTTT
>JBILFA010000171.1:0-5185 GCA_044351795.1 Bdellovibrionota bacterium
ACGCTCTCGATCGGAGTTGTCAGCACACTCTTCTGTGCCGTGTTCGCTGCTCGATTGGCGTTTGACTACTTCGAGCTCAGAGGCAAGCGGGGATTGTCTATCTAAATAGGTTAACGATATGAAAGAGCTAATTCCGCACAACGCAAAGATAGACTTCATGGGCAAGGCGCCCGTGTGTATCGTCATATCAATCGTCGCAATTCTCGCATCTTTTTTCGTATTCTTCACAAAAGGTGAGGGGAGCTTCGGAACCGATTTCAGCGGGGGACACGAGTTCCTGGTGTCGTTCCAAGGCGATTTCGATAGTGAGAAGATTCGCTCAGGGCTCGCATCCCAGGGTATTCGCGATGCTCGAGTACAGGCTTTCCAGGGGGCATCCAAGGAGTACTCCATCCGTCTTTCAGAGGTCGCTGATTCGGATACGATTCGCACTAAGGTCGAGGGGGCTCTCAAAGGAGCATTTGCAGATGCCGCTACTATTCAGAAGACCGATTATGTCGGCCCAACCGTTGGTAAGGAGCTTCGCCGCAGCGCCCTGTTGGCAGTAGCTCTCGGTATTGTTGCTATCCTGATTTATATCGCCATCCGCTTTGAGTTCTCGGTCGGGCTGGGCTCGATCGTGGCTCTGTTTCACGATGTGGTAATCGCGACCGGCATCTACATGGCCTCTGGGCATCTGATCGGGATGGCAACCCTAGCAGGTGCTCTCACGATCGTAGGGTATTCGGTCAACGATACGGTAGTGGTGTTCGATCGAGTTCGCGAAGAGCGGAACAAGCGTAAGAACGCGGACCTCTCTGGCGTAATCAACGAAGCGCTGAACTTTACCCTTTCGAGAACGATCATTACGCACGTCTTGACTCTGTTTTCCGCCCTCGCGCTGTACATAATCGGGGAAGGGGATATTAAAGACCTCAGCCTCTACCTTGTTGCAGGAATTATTTTGGGTGCTTACTCGACGATATTCATAGTGTCGCCTGTGGCCCTGTACTGGGAGCGATTTCGTGGACGGGATGCGGCAAAGGCTAGTGAGGTCCCGCAGGCAAAGCGAGCTTCATAGAGCTTGGCAGGCGCGCTGCGTCACAAGCGTGAACCTCATGCATGCACATGAGTATGCGTTGCTTTGTGGTCCATGGACACTTAGCAAGAGTCTGAGGAGCGCACTATGCAGTTAGTCTGTGATCCCATAGGCGTTATTCACACCGGCAAGGTTGTCAAGTTTGACACCCCTCATCAACCGACTGATGGCGTCAGCGAGGTCAACGTCATCGAGCTCTATCAAGGTCGACGCTTGGAGGAGGGGTTGAAGGATCTCGAAGGGTTCGAACGCATATGGCTCATCTGGTGGTTTGATCGAAATACGAACTGGCGGCCTCTCGTGACACCTCCGCGTGGAGCAGCGAAACGTCGAGGTGTGTTAGCAACTCGATCTCCGCACCGTCCGAATCCGATCGGTATCACCGCCGTTCCCCTCATTTCGATCGAAGGGCATCGTATCGTGGTAGGCAACACAGATCTGCTCGATAAGACCCCGATCCTCGACATCAAGCCGTACATAAGCTCCGTTGATGCATTCCCGAATCAGAGGCAGGGATGGCTAAATGAAGTGGAGGCTGAGCTCGAGAAGCCTGCGCGTTACACGGTAGCGCTCTCTGCGCTCGTTACGGAGCAGATCGAGTGGCTGCGACAGGAGTGGGGAATAGAGTTCATGTCAAAGACGGTCGAGATTCTTCGGCGCACCCCGCAGCGTAGCAGGACTCATCGCATCTCAGCTCCAAAGGATGGAGTGTTCCGTCTCAGCAGTGGTGGGTGGCGCGTGTTCTTCAAGGTCGAGGGGTTCCAGGTGACGGTTTTACACATCTCCTCAGGCTTCCCTAGCCGCCTTTTGATAGAGGACGGCTTCGAGGTGGTGCCGCACTGGGAGGCTCAGCTTGCGTTCAGTGAGCGCTGGACCGGCGAGGAGGTTCTTGGTTCAGAACGTACCCCTCCGAAGGTATGATTTCTTCGGTCGCAGATCGAAAGTGCTTTAAAGTTGCGCGATCTGGATGCACCACTTAATCGCTACTCTGCCTCAGAGAATGCGAGCGAGATCCAACGGGTTCGGCCTGGGCATTGTGAATGCGTCCGGACCTCAAAAAAAATCACGGATCAGCGTGGTTTTTTCTCTCTTACCTAAGAGGATGCGGACTCATACCGTCTTAGTCCCGAGCTCCAGAGCGTTCGCACAAGGAGCCAAAAGACGACCACCGCTACTGCTACAGCAACTAACCCCTTCCACTCACGTTTATCCAGTATGAACCGAACCGGAAATGTAACTGCGATGAGTATTGGAATAAGGGTTGAGAATATTATACGAATGCCATCTGGATACATAAAGTCAGGCCATCGCTGAACCTGCTGACATTGCATTCGAATGAAATTGATCCCATCGCCTCCTTTCGTCCAGAAGATCATCATCACGATCGCCATCTCCATTAAAGAAACCAGGGCAAAGGAAAGGACAAGCAGGGGAGGGATGAGCAGCCAACTCATGAAGGCGAGATGGACGTCTATTCCGAAATATACCAGGAAACCCGCGTGTACTGGCAGCATCATTATCGAGGCTGGTCTCTGAATACTAGTGAATACATCAAAGAGGCTGCCGAGAGGACGGAGAAGTCTAAAATCGAGATTGCCCGTCCGCACCTCCATCGAGAAGTTCCAAAAATTAGGCGCGAGAAAGGCATTGTGAGTCGACATGACCAAAAGGTACCAGAACGTGAAGAACATAAATTCCGATCGGTCCCATGCTCCTATGTGATCGATATGATTAAAAAGGAAACGAGCGGTTAGGTAAAAGGTAAAAAAAACTGCCCACTCTACCAAAACTCCAAGGAGCATGCTTACTCTGAACGCCATCACCTTTGCGAAGGAGTTCAGGAACTGTTGGTGCAGAACGGATACGTAAGGTTTGAGAGAGGTCATTTTACATCCCCGAAGCCGAATACAGGTTTATGCCTCGCCGCCACGTAAAATGACTTAAAAGAGCGAATCCTCCGATCCACGCGACAAGTGTTGCGTATGCGTGGGATAAAGAGATTGGAGCTGTTCCGAGAAAAAAATGAACCGGAAGGGATGTAATGAGCGGAAAAGGAGTAAAAGCGAGTACGCCTTGCAAAGCCGTTGGAAAGAGTTCTATCGGAACAAACGCTCCAGATAGCAACACTGCGAACAGGTTAAAGACAAACCTCATGACCCACGTCTCTTCGAGCCAAAAAGCCAAAAGGCCGAAAAAGAATTCCATGACGAACCACAAGGCTCCGACTCCTAGAGAAAATGTGAAGCCGATAAAGAGATGCTCCGTGCTAGGAAAGGGGAGAATTCCGGTTGCAACCATGGTTGCTATGGCAAAGGTGGCGATGACGATTTCAACGATTTGGAACGCAATGAATTCAGAGGCGTGAAATTTCCATAGTTCGAAAGGGTACAGTAGGAATGATGATATCCTTCCCATCCGAATGTCCTCGGAGAGATTCCAGCTTCGATGCGAGCGTATGAGAAGAGCTGCGATGAGAGCCCAACATTGATACTGAAGCATCTGTTCCATCGAGAAACCACCGATACCTGAACCTGCGCGTAGAGAATAAATGGATCTCCATACTGCATAACTGACGATGGAGAACACGACAATTGGTGCGATCAGGGTCATGAAGAAATCGAGTTTGTATGCCATCTGCCGAGTCAGCGAGGCTTCAATTGTCGTTCGCCATTTCTTGAATTCATGGACTAGCATGAGCTACTCCGGCAGAAGTTTGGGATTTGTCATAAGAGCCTTGAGAACTCTCTCGATCGGCATCTTCTCTGTGGAGTAATCAACAACCGGAAATTGAGAGAGAATCTTGATGGAGGTGTCTCTCAATTGCGATTCATCGATCTGGAGCTCCACGGCCAAACCATGGGGCTCCCATTGTGGGTTTAGTCCTTGCCACAGGGAGTGTTGCTGGTCGACGGGCTCCGAGAATACGAGCGAGACGAACTTTTCGCGGCCGAGAATACGCTCGAATTCTCGAATCGGACCATCAAACCGTTTTCGCCCGCCAAGAACGAGTACTATTCGGGGACACAAGGCATCGATGTCGGCCATGTAATGAGAGGTAAGGACGATCGTTGTTCTGTGAACGCGCTGATACTCCTTGAAAAAGTCCCGGATCTGCTTCTGGGCTACGACATCAAGCCCGATCGTAGGCTCGTCGAGAAAGCACAGGTCCGGCTTGTGCAGGAGGCATGCCATTAATTCCATCTTCATTCGTTCTCCAAGGGAGAGTCGCCGAAGATGAGTCGTGAAAAGATGGGTAACGCCCAGGAGCGTTCCGAGAGTCTCTACTCGCTCCTTAAAGTCCCGATCTGAGACCTCATAGTATCGTTGTAGGAGCTGGAAGGAGTCGTATGCAGGGATGTCCCACCACAGCTGTGTTTTCTGTCCCATTACGAGAGCAATTCTCTTTCGGAACTCCTTCGCACGCTTAAAGGGTTCAAAACCGAGCACTTGAGCAATCCCACCTGTTGGAGCAACGATGCCAGAAAGCATCTTCATAATAGTGGTCTTGCCGGCACCGTTTGGCCCCAGGAGCCCAACTATCTCTCCCGGTTGAATCTCTACGTTGAAATCCGATACTGCCTTGACCTTAATTGTATGGGGAGAAGTAAAAGACCGCACCGTGCCCCAAAAGCCGGGTTCCTTCTTCGATGATTGGTACTCCTTGGTGAGAGCGTGGCAAAGTATAGCTGGAGTTGTCACCGAGAGACGATACCATGCAGTAGCCGTGAACGTCATTATTTTTGACTTGGCTCCTCGTCGAGGATTGGAGGCTCTGTTCTACAATCAGCGATTGCATCACGTCAATTTCTGTACAGGGAGATACATAAATTTGTGACGAGGAACCAGAGAAAGATTCGGAGTAATTGCGAAGAGCCGAGAAGAAGCTTGGTTGTTTTCGAGCCCACGCCAAGCCTTTTCGATAACTAGATCGACTGAGAAAAGTTTGAGTGTCTTCTGGAGGGGTATCTCCTGGAGACCCCCTGGTATCTCCTGGAGACCCCCTCCCCACAAGCCAGGAGCTAAACGACAGAGACAACTGCTGCGAGTTAGAGCAATAAAGTCCAACCGGAATCCGACGATCAGCATTGAGAGGGTAGTAAATATTCA
>JBILFA010000077.1:0-16700 GCA_044351795.1 Bdellovibrionota bacterium
ATACCTCTGTCTCATCTACAGCGGTATTTAGTGAGAAGGATTTAACGATCCGCGGGTCGAGCAACGTTGAGGTGATATATGATGGAAAGCCCGCGCGCCTCTCTTACACGTGGGTGGCAAGGAGAATAGAGTGAGTGGGAAACGAGCGGTTTCCCGCAGGCAGCCTACTCTCATGAACTCCCATAAGATCCTCTCCCAACTGAAGGCTACCAAGTCAAGTGACGAGACTTACCACTGAAAAGTAGCCCCCTCGAATTAGCTCAGAGCTCATTGGGCTGCTCAAGCAAACGATCGGCGAGCTCCATGCGTGCTCGTATCCGTCCCTCAGGCACTCCGAGGCGTTTCCATGTCGCGTGGTCGTGCATGATCCGAGATACCTCTTGCAGGTCTCCAGCGACGAGCGCTGGGTGAAGAAGCTTTCTCGTGGTAGGCGTATAGTCCCCGCGGTACCTCAGGTCAAACAGAAGCTCCTGTGCAGCCGTGGGAAGCTTCTCCCATGAGAGAGCACCGTAGGCCTTGACCGTGTCAGGTTTGGCGAGAATGCGCTGAATATCCTTAATCATAAATGGAGAGGTGATCTCGTCAAAGATCCTGCATTCGACCTCAGCGCTTATAATCGGCGACTGATCACGATTCCGCTCGACAAAGAGGCGAGCCTCCTCACCGCGCAAGCCGGCTCCGCGCGAGAGGATACGTGCGTCGTAACTCGGAACACCTACCTGCACCAGGTCGTTATAGACCGCCTGTGCGCGACGCTGACCCATATCGTACCCTGGTCCCAGGGTGACGCCGCTCGCCTTACCGCCAGGCCAGTGAATGACTCGACTGAAGTACTGCGTACCCTCTCTACCGATTTCAGCGTTGAAGGTGTGGCGTCCGAAGTCAGTTAAGCGACACGCAAGCAGCGGGGCTCGTTGATACGAACCACGGGTGTCGAAGGCAAACGGTTGCAGGGTAGCTACATCAGTGCGGTTTTGAACTCTCATCAGAACAGTTTCTCCGATAGTCGTTGCTCGATAGGATGGAGGGGCATATACCCCAGCGATCGGCTCGGTTTATGAGTATTCGGCACGGGCTGAAATTTGTTGCTTGTAGCTTTGAGAAAGAGAGGCGCAATCTCTCGATCTAAACCCAGCCTCATTCATTTTTTTCAAAAATGAATGAGGCTGGGTTTAAGATTCTAAAAACACATCACCCTGCATCTTCATCCTCGGCAAACTATTAGCTAACTCTGAAAAGAACCCCTGATTGTGCCAGAGCGAGAGATCTCCTATCACATAAAGGCGATGCCGCGCTCTTGTGACAGCTACATTAACCAGATTCGGACGCTCACCTGCCCACCGTGCGGCACCACGCGTCGATTCATCACATCCAAGTACAAACGCAACGACACTGGCTTCCTTGCCCTGAAATGTATGTACGGTTCCTACACGGCGTCGCAACGATGCGACCTGCTCTCTTGGATAGCCAAGCGCCTTAGCACACTCCGCTACCACCTTTGCAAGAGGCTCTCGCACAGAGCGAAAGGGAGTAATAAGAAAAAAGTCCGGCTCATGCTCAAGCGCTTGTTGTCTCAACATCTGCTCGAGTAAACGGTAGGCAACAGCGCCATGCTGCGGAACCCAGTGGCGCCCTCTACACGGACCAGCGGTATCAAACCATGCACTGTCGGGTAATGCTGTGATCTGCTGAAACTGCCTCTCGGACTCGCGAGTTCCGTACGTCATTAATCCGCTGTAGGCGATCGTATTGGCAATTGAGAACATCGGCTCAATACACCGTCTGTGAACTCTAAGTGGCGCTCCAACCCACGTACTCGCTACGCTGTGATCGAGATACGTCCCCAGCTCGTTCGATTCGTCAGCAAGCGCCTGTGCTGAGCTCGCCAGTGGAGAGAAGAGCGGGTTAGATACCTTATGTCGCTTGCAAAAGTGTCGTACCAACACTTCAGGAGCCGAAACTACCGGCTGAATTTGCATCGGATCGCCAATGACCAAGGCTCGCTTTGCGCGCCACACAAGCCCAGCGACTGATTGCGGAGTTGCTTGGCCAGCTTCCTCAAGAACAACGGTGCCAAAAGCACCTTCGCGCACATTGCAGCACATCCGCTCAACTGATGCCAACGTCGTGGATATCGCGGGAACTACCATAAATAGGGTCTGCCAGAGGTATACAGCGACGCTCTCCTCGAAGGCGTCCGGCCGTCCGAGCATTTTGCCAAGCGCAACTAGATTAGGACCCAGCGCAGAGGCCTCGCGCGTCCAGGCCTGATGGAGACCAAGCGCTGCAAGGAACAGCTTTGAGTGCGCCTCATTCAATCGCTCAGTCAACCACGGTGCGCGCTCTTGAACCGAGAGCGAATCGAAGTCCTGATCACAAGGTTTTCTAAAGTGCTCGCTTGAGTGGGTGTGCGCTTCGTGCTGATCTAATGAGGCTCGACTCTCAAGTTGAGCAAGAAGCTCCTCGACCTGTTTATGCGCCGCTAAAAAATCTAATCGTGCCTTGGCGAAGCTAATCGTTCCGGGGGGTGGTATCTGTTTACGCCATTCGTGTAAGGTTAGACGCTCACCTCTTTTTTGTCTCTTGCTTTTCTCATCCTTCTCCTCGCGCGGGCCGTATAGCAGCGCATCACAGAACGCCTCGCGATTCCTACGATTACCGAGAGGAACGCTGATTAACCCCCAGCGCTCACTCGCCACGCCTTCTTCGGCTGAGCTATCTCGCCCCGTTCGAATGTCTTCATACAACCGGGCGACTTCATGTAGGTATGAGCTGTCTTGAAAGCACTCCCCTAATCCTACACGTCTAGGTAGTTGGCGGGTTATATTCTCCACAGCATTATTGTTACTCGAGGCTATCACCACCTCAAACCCAACAAGGTCTCGCTTTAGCTTGCGCACTACGAATCGAGATCGATCAACTTCGCATGAAACAGTCTTTTTCTCGAACGCGTCATCTGCGGAACGATACCGCACAAGTTTCAGCGCTCGAGCCACTACCGCTGCCGCCACTACATCCTTCACCAGTGTAGTCTTACCGGTTCCTGGGGGGCCATTGACGGCGAATAATGCGTGTTTTCCACTAGCATATTCGTTTACCGCCAACTGCTGCATAAGCGCATTAAAGTGCGTTGGATCATGTGGCCAGCGACCAAGCGGTAACGACTTGGGTGCAACACTGGCCCATAGCTCTGACGATGGTTTCGCTACGTCGGTGCGGTGGCCGAGTGGAGCAGCTGAAAGATACCGTGAGAGTGCTGAGTTTTTATTGAGCTTGCTTATATGTTGAGCAACCCTTTGAAGATCCCTTAGAAAAAATGAATTTAGGATCTCACAACGTCGCTTGATGCGAGGCTGCACGACAGAGCCTGCACTGACCTCAGAAATTGAAGATTCATGGGTAAGAGGAGCGCTCTCCGGGTTCTGAGAGGCAACAGCCACCTGCGTGGCAGCGGCAGCTACTCGCGAGTTCTCTGGCTGCGGAGCTGTTGTAGAGAGGGGTCGCTTTTTCCCGAGTCTATGAGCGACAATCACCACGCGGTCCTCAAAGTCACGCCACTCAAGCTTTAAGTCCCTACGCGCTTCTAGATTTATCGCGCGCACTGCATCCCACGAGAGCGGCTCAAAATCATCGCCATCAACCTCCTCCCTTGCTTCACTAGATCGCGCTACGCGACAGGACGAGATGCGCATCAGTAGGTCACGTCCGTACGCATCAAACGCATCGAGCGACAGCTCCTGATTACGACGAATTGCAGTGAGCGCCCACGGATGGGTCGATATGCGACAGTCCTCAATCAGTGGCTCGCCACGTGAGCTAACTCCTAATCGTGCAACACACGTGGTGCCTTCGGGCTCGCGTGCATCATCAAAGCCCTCGGCGAAGTCCGCTTGGCCGTAGAGTTCGCGCACAACTGAGTGCGAAACCTCCTTTTCAAAGATCCCGATAAAGAGATCAAAGCCATAATTATACTCCGGATTAAGCCCCCACATATCGGGGTCAACCCATGGCACCTGGGGGTAGAGCGGCTCGCGCAGTGAGACGTGCCACGAGTTGTCTTCCACTACCAAAACCTCGTCCAGGTCAAACGCCTGAAACATCTCCACGTCGCGCCAGAGTTGCAAAGGGGCAAAGAGGGTCATAGTGCGATAAACGATACACTGTCACCCTAAGACAATACCTTTGGATTGAGCATGGGGTAAAGTAGAAACGGCTGCTTTGGCTTGGCTCTGGTAAAAGGCTCATCAACGGATCTAGGGTCAATCCCTACATAGGCTTTACATAAACCCGGCCTCTTTCATTTGTGAAAAGATGGATAAGGATAGCCGGGCGAGCGCAGCGTTCAAGGCGAAGCTCCCACTCTAACTCAAATCGTTGTTGCTTGCTTATAAACCCACTCACCCGAGCATATTCTAATATCGGCTCTTCGTGAAATCGAGTGGGTAGGACTCGGCGTTCTCCTTCCCCGTAAGGCGGGCATCTTTTTGGACCACAAAGCAGCTTTGTGGTCCAAATAAGTGATCGGAGAATCGACGCAAAAGTTGCGTACCACTGCGGTAAACTCTACATTAAAAGGAGAACAAACCAATCGAATGGATGCTCGGGTGAGGAGCATAGAAACCCGGTATGATACCCCCCTCGAATTAGCTCAAAGCTCATTGAGCTGCTCAACCTTATTCTCGCGATAAGCACGGATCAGGAGCTCCAAGAGCGCTATCTGTGCCTCTATGTCCCTTCCCTCTTCCGTGTCAGCGGTTCGACGGGGCTCGGTGTGTGCGCGCAGTTCTTGCGTCTCTGGTATCATATCGGTGCCGTTTTTGACGGTGTCTTCCACGGATTGAAAATGGTTGTGTAGCGCAAGGTAGGTTCGTTCGGGCTGTAGTACCAGTGTATACCCCTTGTCTCCATACGCCTCTGAAAACGCTCCGTCGATCGTCACAGCCTTACCACTTCGCTTGAGGGGCGACTCACCTGCTTCAATCTTGACAGGCACGTGCCCGTTAACAATTAGGCCACGCGCTGTATCGACACCAAACTCCTGCAACACGTGGTCGCAGAAGCCCTCCTCATGAATCAAATTGAAGTAGGAGTTTTTAACCTCCTTGTGAGTTGCAGCATCTGCCACGAAGTAAAGTTCAAAGGTAGCGATCTTATCTTTTCCGAAGAGCGGCGAGAGAGGTCCACACCACAGATACCACAGCAGGTCTAGGTCCGCCTGGCGCTTTGACATGAATGCGCGCTGAACTGAAACCTCGATCGCATCAAATAGCTCTCTTCCCTTGCGCGGCACTCCATCGATCTCCAGCGCCAAGAAATTGCCCTTTTCGTCACATGGCACACATCCGTGGAAGATCAAGGTGTGATCACGCACAAGAGCCATCGAGCCCTTACGAGCCAGGAACGTCATCTGCTTCCACAGGGTAGGACTGCTGACGAACGATTCAGTTAGTGACCTCATGCACTCTGATTCCTGAGGACTCAAAGTCGACGGATTTGACGGATCGAGGGTGGGTAAAAAGGTATCCTGAAGGGGATATTCCTTACCATCGACCCGCACCGTCCCCCGCTCTCGATTGACGCAAGAGATTAGGTCTCGAGATTGGAGTTTGAAATGGGAGTTACGAGCGATGAGCTGCCCCTCGAGCTTAAACTGTATAATCGCCATCGCCTTTTGCATACGAGCCGACAAGAGGGCATCACGATCACCTGCCTCTTTACATTTAAATTGCGTGGCGGGGTCGGTCGAGTAGTACGCCGACACGAGCTTAGCTACCGGCTCAAGCGGGATCCCGTACCCCTCTTCGAGCTGAGCAATCCGACCGTAACGCAGCGATAATCGCACAACAGTAGCGATACAGGCCCCATGACCGAGACACGCACCCATCCAGGAGGTATCGTGATTACCCCACGTTACTGCAACATGCGGCTGCCTCATTATGAAATCGATCGACCGATCAATGCGCTCACCACGGTCGCCTAGATCGCCCGCAACAACCAGCTCAGAGATAGCAAGGTTGCGCACAATCCGAGCTGTCAATCGCAAGAGGTCTAGCTCTCGTTCATGCTGCGTGAATGTTCGAATGATAGCTCGAAAATGCTCATCAGAGCGCTCAAATTGAGGGCCTAGTATCAGCTCGCGAAGAACCTGTGCGTATTGCGTTGGAAGAACAGCTGCAACACGATGCAGAGGATAGTTCTGTGCCAAGGCACGAATAAGAATCAGCTCAGCACGAACGATCGATTCCACCACCGCACGTAGCTCCTGTGGCTTTGCGATCTGCTCAGACAGGTAAAGGAAAGATTCGCGCGGATAGTAAATAAAACTGAGAAGGCGGAGCTGCTCTTGATCACTCAAAAAAGATCCGAACAGTTTCGACACCAGCGGACGAAGCGATCCCGATGCATTATTAACGACGTGTCGTAGTTTTTTGTATTCTCCATGTACATCACTGATCACATGAATCGTCCCCTTCGGCAGAGTAAGACTCGACGACAGCACAGCTATCTTTGCGAGCGCTGCATTGATGGTTGGGTACGATGACCGTAATTCCCGTAGGTAAAGGATAGTCGCCGGGTCAAACCGCATCGGAACACTCGAATTCATATCGACCTCGCCTCATGTCTAAGCTGTTCACCGGCACAGAGCCGTCTATTTAATTCTTGTTTTGCGCCACTGTACCTTTCAGCCGCTCAAATCAAGGGCTGCCAAGGATTTCATGCAAACGACTCAAGGCTGCCGCGACCACCGTGGCGTCGCCGTAACCCTCTACCAGCGACTGTGCAGCCAGTAACAACACTACTGAGGTCGCCGGATCTGACCGTATGGCCTCAACCACAGTTACCAGTGCCTGAGAGCCTTCGGTCCTACCAGTAGGTATCTGATGTTCAGCAGTAGTGGGAAAATGCTCTAGCTTGTCTAAAAGTTCTTGGTGAATTCAGGACCGCACGAGTGGATATAAGAGTCACCGGACCTCTCGCCACATAGGCGCACACAAAAGTCAGCCCTTGAACGGAGCCCAAATCGCTTTCGTCAGACAACCCTATCTCTTCGATTGGCGAAACATCTCCTCAAGGGCGTTGTTCCCTAGACCGTCGTCTGTTGTGCCTTTACGGCCATAACCTCGCCTGTCTGGTTCTAGTGACACACTCCCTCCATACTCAGGGCCGAAGCTAGTCGCCCACGTTGCAGTCCTACTACCCGCCGAAGAATCGATCGAATTACCACTGGTTCTACACCACAGCGGCGGCCATATCATCTTCCTTTCAGTGCTTTCCCGCTAAGAATTAGTCTGGTTCATTAACATGTAGCATATCGGTGGGAATCGAAGAAGGGGAACACCGACTGTGAATAGTGCACAGTGTGACTACTCTCAAAATTGGCGAGCCCTGCGGTAAGAATGGGAGACGGGAGGAACCGTCGTCATAGGAGCCGTTGCTGATGGTGGGGAATCGTCGAGCTGAATCCGTTGCACTGGAAGGTACGTATACCTTCTCTAGGGCGACATGAAATGAATGAGAATAGCTGGGCAAGCGCAATTTCGGCTTGCTCAAGTTGCGCCGTAGAAGACAACAAACTCCTATGTGCCGAGCGTGTGCAAATTTTAAGGATACTCTGAATAAGTCCGAATAAAGCCAAAGATCGGAGGAACTGAAGCAGTAGCAGTGAGGCTGAGAAGGAGTTAGAGAGTCCTCCCCGTCCTTGTCGAGTATGCCCTGATCGCTATCGTGCCGAAAAATTTAAGCAAAGCTCAGGCAGCTGATTTCATTCGCGGCGAAATGGACACATTCATGAGTGCCGTCGACTTTTCCGGGTAGCTCAATGTAAGGCTTCTAAGCAGACTTCCTGACACCTTTGGTCACAATGAGGAGAACATAAGATCACATCGCGATACACACCCCCTGCTCGGATGCAAGCCTCTGCGCAAGGGTGATTTTCTCAAAACTTGTTTGTTGACGTGAGATCCCTCACTTTGCTATAAGCCGCTTAAAGTAATTCGTCTCTACTTGACCGGCTCTCGTGTTGCACTACCTCTCACAGTTAGTTGACCGAGAGATAGTTGCCTGAGAAGCAATCGTCACGTTCAACAGGTAGAGCTGCAAGAGTGGGCGTAGCATTCGAGAGCAAGCTCGATACGCTCCCAGAGAATTACTAAGAATTGACGAGCTTTCTTCTGGATTTTTCGGATCCGCAGACCTACAATGTCGGGTCTTTGAATAGTGAAGCTCTTTGAGCAGCGGAGCAGTATGGACAACCCCTTCAATGAGAGCGACGAGGGATTTTTTGAGTCAGGACCGGCTCCTGTTGCTCATTCTTCAGCTAGCTCCCCTGCTTCCACCGCGCTTGACGCACCTGACAACGCGCGTGACGAACGTAGTAGCGTCGTAGCTGCGCGAGGAACAGCCGAAGGCCTAGTGCTACGGATAGATGGTCGAGTTACTTCAGCTGATTTGCACGCCGCTGTCAGGGAGTTTTTGGATTCTCGGCGCTCGTTTCTTGCAGGTCACGACGTAGCCTTTGAATGGATTGGACGAAAGCCGGATGATTCGGTGATTCAAGAGCTTACAGCGCTCGTTTCCTCGGAGTTCTCCATCTCAGTTCGTAGCTCGCGCCTCAAAACGGCAGTCCCAAAGCAAGCAAGCTCGAGCACTCCACAAGTTCAGATGCCCCATCAGCCGCAGCCCGGCCTCTCGATAGTCGGGGGCACTCCCCGGATACCTTCGACCCGGCAAGAGGTTCCGGCAGTAGATAAAACGGTGAGCCTCTTTGATGGTATGGAGGGCTTCGGCACGCGTTCTAGCGGCAGCTCCGCAATGCTGTGGGACGACCCTGACGCTCGAGTTGTGTACGGAACGCTCCGCTCCGGTCAAAAAGTAGAGACTGAACATTCGATCGTCGTTTTTGGTGACGTAAACTCAGGCGCTGAGGTGATCGCCGGGGGAGACATCGTTATCCTGGGAACGCTGCGAGGGATCGCCCACGCTGGCGCATACGACGAAAGCGGTGGAGGACGTGTGATCTTCAGCCTCAACCTACAACCGACTCAGCTGCGCATCGGCCTCGTGATATCGCGAGGCGCCGGAGGAGATCGTAGCGAGAGCTCCCCCCGCGGCGGAGGACCTGAGGTCGCGCGCGTTGAAGGCAATATGATAGTCGTTGAACCATACCAATCTCGAACCGTCTGGGTACGTAGAAGGGAGTAATTAATGAATACACGGAATACTGGCACTGGGGGCAAGAAGGACCTAGGAGAGGTAATCGTTATCACCTCCGGAAAAGGTGGGGTCGGAAAGACAACCACCACCGCTAGCCTAGGTGCTGCTTTGGCCCTACGAGGCCAGCGTACACTGGTGGTTGATGCAGACATAGGGTTACGCAATCTTGACGTAATTTTGGGCCTTGAGAATCGTATCGTCTTTAACTTGGTGGATGTCGCCAAGAAGATATGCAAGCCCTCTCAAGCCATCATCAAGTCGAAGAAGTCCAACAATCTCTTCTTGTTGCCAGCATCTCAGACCGACGACAAAGACGTGATCGACGAGGCAGAGGTTCGCTACGTACTCGATCAGTTCAGACGAGAGTTTCACTACATCTTGGTTGACTCACCGGCGGGTATCGAGCAGGGATTCCGCAACGCATGCGCCGGGGCAGATTCCTCTATAGTCGTGACGACCCCTGAGGTATCGGCTATCCGCGATGCCGACAGAGTGGTAGGACTACTTTCTTCCAAGGGAATCGAGGCTCGGCTCATTATTAATCGCATAGACTTCGACATGGTTCGTCGTGGAGACATGCTTTCAGTGCGAGACGTTCAGGACATCCTGGGGGTTGAGATTCTGGGTGTGATCGAACGAGACGAGCAGATCATCGTCGCTGCGAACTGCGGTGAGCCAGTCACCTACAACCCAAAATCAAAAGCAGGACAGGCGTTTACGAGAATTGCAGCCCGCGTGTGTGGGGAATCGATACCGATACCGAACCTGACCGGCGGATCGCTCTGGGGTCGCCTCACTCGCAAACTCGGTGTGAGCACATAGCGGATTTTATCTGTACGAGCACAGCCTTTACGGATAAAGTCAAAAGATCGAACGCAGTTGAGTCACTAATGGAGTTCTAGAACGTGTTCAACACACTCAAGAAAAAGCTCTTCGGGGATAACAGCGAGAGCAAAGCAGTTGCCAAGAGCAGATTACATTTCGTGCTCGTCCAAGACAGAACCGGCCTCACCAATGAGGAGATGGCCGGATTCCGAGAGGAGATGGTGAAAGTTATCGAAAAGTACTTTGTCATCGACAAGGAAGGCTTCGATATCAAGTATCATCGGCTTGCCGATACTACGACCCTTCTGATCAACTCGCCGGTAATCGTGCGACGAGTAGGATCGCCGGCTCCAAATACGATCCCGGTGAACTCAGAAGAGCCGGAGGGTGCGGCTGTATCCAATATTTAGCTCGTCTCGTAGTGAGAATTGACGGGAGCCCGTAGCCTTCGATTCATCGAACGGCTACGGGCTCTTCTCTTTTTAACCATCACCGCAGGAGTGGCGCACGCTGCTGTACTCTCGTATATGAGCCCAACAAGGCAGCCCCCCCCCAGACATGCCTTCAAATCCTGCGGCTCATCTGTACACCTCGTCACTGACCGGATTAGAATGACCAAAAGCTCGATCTAACGGTGCCTATGCTTCGACAATTCAACCGCTTCATAATCCTGGCGTTACTCATCGGGGTAACTCTCTACATCACTCTGACCAACTCGGAACGAGCGACCTTGCACCTCGGGCCTGCTCTTCAGGTCACTGCGAACGCAGGAGTTCTGTATCTCGGGATCTTTGCTGCCGGTTGCGTTGCGGCATCAATCGTCGCACTCTTCTTTGGATTCAAGGGGTATATCCGCGAGCGTCACCTCCTCGGCTTGGAAAGAAGCCGTCAGGCGTTTTTCGAACTCTTTGTAAAAGCCCGAAACTTGATGGCTGCTCACGAATGGAATGCCGCTAGGGACGTGTGGGAGCAGATCCTTCGCAAGGAGCCGGACAACGTTATTGCAAAAGTAGAGCTAGCCACCTGTCTCGACACCCTTGGTGATACTCGAGAAGCGCTCAAGGTGCTCGATGTTCTTAGGGCTGAAAAGCGCTCTAACGCCGAGATCCTGTTCAAAGCGGCAGAACTCAATCAAAAAATCGGCAACGAAACTGCGGCCCGTGACAACATCGCTCTCGTAGTCTCAGACTTTCCCAGCAAACGAGCGCTCGAGTGCGCGCGCGATATCTCTGAAAAGATGAATCGAGTCGAAGATGCTCTGGAGTACCAGAGTGAGATCGAGCGCGCTGGCTATACGGATGCAACCAGCTCGACCACCAAGACACGCCTCCTCTTCGCCCGGTTGATTCAAGAGTCGACCAACGAGAGCGCACTTCGGGAGGGATTGCAGGGTTTCGTCAAACGGCACCCTGGGTGCATCGAAGCCCTTGAAAGACTTGCAGGACTAGAAATAACGGCAGGTCGCTTCGAAGAAGCTGCAGAGCTACTGGTCAAGGCAGCCAAATCATCCGGCGACGAGCCAAGCAAATGGCTGCGCGTGGTCGATCTCTGGCTCACAAAAGCCCCCGGCGATTTCACCAAGCGCGCAGATCGAGCTTTGGCCGCCGCCCGCAGCTCAGCACGCTCTCACACTGGTGTAGCTCGAGTCCGAACCGAACTCGTAGTGGCCCAAACCCTGCTCGCCCTGCACAGGCACGAGGATGCTCAAACCGTACTCACAAATCTTCCGGCACTCGCCGAGCGCGAGGGCGTATCCTTCACGGGGGAGCTTAAACGGATTCATACGTCGCTCACCGGCCTCTGTCTGTCACGACTCGGTCGTATCGGCGAAACAAGCTCCTTGTGGCAGGGACTCAACGAACCGGAACTCCTCCTGGTAGGAGCTCGAGGAATCCCCGTTACCACAGAGCGGACGGAACCATCACCGACGCTCTCCACCCCCTAATCGATCTGTTGTACAAAAGGCACCATGAAAAAAGCTACACTACTCTGCATCCTGGACGGCTTCGGCCTTAATCCCAATCCAGTCGGCAACGCGGTTCTCCAAGCCAAGAAACCGGTCTACGATACTTTACTTGCAACCTGTCCCCACGCGACCCTCGTGACCTATGGCGAGCGAGTCGGACTTCCGGCTGGCCAAATGGGGAACTCAGAGGTCGGACACTTAAACCTCGGGGCAGGACGTGAGGTCGAGCAGTGGTTGTTGCGTATTAGTCGCGCGCTTTCCGGCCCGTTTCTGCGAGAATCCAAGGAGTACCAGACCTTTCTCTCATCCACAGCCGACTCTAAGAGAATCCACGTCGTAGGGCTCTACAGCACAGGTGGTGTTCACTCTCACTCCGAGCACCTCAAGCTCCTCCTCGCCCGTCTGCATGAGGATGTACAATCAGCACAGATCGTTCTTCACCTCATTAGTGATGGCCGTGACGTCTCTCCGACCTCGTTTCAAAAGGATCTAGCTGAGCTTCTGGTCGAGATCGATAAATACCCTCGCTGCTCGGTAGGCTCTATCTGCGGCCGGTTCTATGCCATGGACCGAGACAAGCGGTGGGAGCGTGTGCAGGTCGCATACGATGCAATCGCGCTCGGGAAAGGCACAGAGACTAAGGATCTGGTCGGATACGTCAAGGAGTCCTATAGCCGTGGAGTAACAGATGAGTTCCTTGAACCCGCTAGTACCGCGCCTCAACCAACCGATCCGGATGATGGCTACGTCTTCTTTAACTTCCGAGAAGATCGGATGCGTGAAATCGTTGCTGCTCTGTGCATCCCGGACTTCTCCGGATTCACTCGAAGCGCTCCTCTCCCGGCGAAGGAGAGGGTTCTATGCTTCACCGGCTACGACCACACCTTTCACCTGCCTGCGTTGTTCTCACAGGTAGAGATTCTCAACCACATCGGTCAAGTTGTGTCGAAGGCCGGATTGAAGCAGCTACGGGTCGCCGAGACAGAGAAGTACCCGCATGTGACGTACTTTTTCAATGGCGGCATCGAGAAATCCTATGACGGCGAAGAGCGCAAGCTCGTTCCGTCACCTCGGGACGTAAAAACCTACGACCAGAAACCCGAGATGAGCGCATATGGTGTAGCCGAAATGGTTGTAGAGGGTATTCGCTCGGGATCCTACGATTTCATCGTGGTTAATTTCGCTAACTGCGACATGGTAGGACACACCGGCGTGCTCGAGGCAGGCATCAAGGCCGTAGAGACCACCGACACCTGTTTAGGACAGATCCTCACCGCCCTGGAGCAAGCCGGGGGACAAGCCGTCATTATCGCCGATCACGGCAACGCCGAGCAGATGATTAACTACGAGGACGGCTCGCCTCATACCGCCCACACCACCTTCCCTGTGCCGGTAATAGTGGTGGGGTGCTCCGAGGCTACGGCGTTGCGTACCGATGGGGCGCTTTGCGATGTCGCACCGACCCTCTTGAAGATGATGAAGCTACCACAGCCCTCTGAGATGACGGGAAGCAGCCTCTTTTAACCTAAAAACGGCGGTTGCGGGTCTGAAAATGGCGCATCTGACTAAAATC
This sequence comes from Bdellovibrionota bacterium, assembly GCA_044351795.1. Classification (GTDB taxonomy): domain Bacteria; phylum Bdellovibrionota_C; class UBA2361; order UBA2361; family OMII01; genus OMII01. The sequence continues at coordinate 13,578 of JBILFA010000077.1, forward strand.
AGTCCGTCGTCGCACAACTTTTCGTGTAGGCAGCCGATACATCGGCATGTCCTGCTCATACGTGACGACGATGGCGCGCAGTCTAGAGCTTCTCTTCCCGAAAGAGTGTCTCGTGTGTCGCCGACCCATCAAGTGGCACCACCTCTGCTTTCGGTGTACGCCGGCCCCGGCTGAACTGAGTGGTATCTGTACAACTCGGTGTGCAGTCTGTTTTGGGCCCTATATCCACTCGATCGAGAGTGAAACTCCGTGCCCCACCTGTCTGACCTTCCCTCCACTACCCGATCGTATCCGCTTTCTGTGGGACTACGGCGGCTTACCCCGCGATCTCATTCGCACCATGAAGTATAGACCGAGTCCAAAGCTCACACGACTCGCCGGTTCTTGGATGGCGGAAAGCCTCCCGCATCTCTTCACCTCACAAAGCTGGGATCTAATCACCCCCATCCCCTCTTCACCAATCGCCTACCGCAAACGACTCTTTCATCCATGCGCTGAGTTGGCCCGCATCGTTGCTCGTCAAACGCCGAGGTCCGCATACGCAGAACTATTGAGACATTCATCGCCTCGCTCTCCCCACGCGCTAAGCACACACGATCAGCGGCTTCGAAATCTCAAAACGATATTTGAGTGTAAGGGTGCGGCTCGGATCGTGGGCAAGAGGATCCTTTTGATAGAGGACGTTATCACGACAGGAGCCACTATAGCCGCAGCGGCCTTCGCCCTTCGCCGCGCTGGAGCGGCCGAGGTCAGCGTATTTGCTCTCGCTAAAACGCATGTATGGAACAGGTTTCGCTCCCGAGTGCATTCTATCTTCTCAGCCCGGGTGGATGCCGTTTCATCCCCGCTCTTTCCCGCTTGACGCTATCGAGATACGGGCGATACTACGTATTTTCAACTACGAGCGATTCAGACCCCTGAGCGCCGAATACAGGGCAGGCCCAACGGCATCTTCCCCAACTGCTACAGCTAAACTGCCGGTTCTATGAAATGTCTGAAGTGTTCTGCTAATGCTCTCCCCGATAAGGCACTGTGCGCGAAATGCTATGTCGAACATGAAAAGCGTGAATCCTACCAAAAGACAGACGAGTGGCTTAGTCAATCACTCGATAGCACTCGTGATCAGTTTAAGATTAAAGGAGCAGTCGACTCTCGTAGTCGGCTGAAATATTGGATTGAACGCTTGGCAGCACTCGGATTGATTGCGGCGGTCCTGCTCTATCTTCTACTGTGGACTTCATCTGATGAGCTAGATTGGAAGGCTCAGACGCAGAAACTCGCGACCACCGAACTAGATAATTTGGCTCTTATTCCCGTGCCGTTATCAGTGACTCCGACTATCGACCCCGACACCCGTTCTGTCTGGGTAGGGAACTCTCCCGGCTCGATCCCGTTACTCCTCGAGGCTATCGACCTCGTTAATCGTCAGGAACGAAGACCCGATCTACGTTGGACCATCAAGCTCGAGGCTGGTGAGCACCGAGTGGCAGGCTCGGTTGTTATACCGAGCTATTCCACCCTGATTGGACAGGGACAGCTCCAAAGCAAGATCATCGGGATGACGAGCGGCCTTGACTTCAACGACGATTCCGCAGCTTTGATAGTGCTTAAGCGCGGCTCTCGAATTGAGCAAGCCTCTATTGAAAACGAGGGGACCGGTAACACCGCGGTAGTGATCCGCTGTTCGTCTACTAAGGTACCCAATCCAGAGACACCTGGCGATACTCACAACACCGTGCGAGGTATTGCGCTCAATGCCCCCAATCCGGTCGAACGCAAGTATGGCATCGTCAACAACGGATGTGACATGCGGCTCGAGCAGGTGAACATAAACATCGGCAATGCAAGCATCACAAGCCAGGGAATGCTCTCGATGGGCGACACAGCTCAAATGTCCGTCATCGATTCTTCGTTTGTAGCCGAAGACCAGGAGGGAGGATGTTCAGCTCAAACCACGGCCGGATGCGTTGGCGTCTCGATCCTTCGGGGCACCGTGAGCTTAACAGACTCCAAGATCCGCGCGGCCTCGCAGGGAGCCACTGTTCTCGACGGAACCTTGCAGCTCATCAGGTCGGAAGTGACCAGCCCGAATCGGGGAGTAATTGTGATACAGAGCGGGGATCTCGTCTCACAAGCCTCCACGATAAGCTCCATTATTAACGCTTCCAGCGGGCAGGTTGTGTGCAAGGAAACGACCAAGCCGGACGGCGTTCTTTATTCTGATAGCTGCTCCTAGTGCAGCGACCGGAGCTGTAACGTCCTGTGTACTCTCCGCTACAAGCAGGGTATGTCTAGATCCCATGAACACTGAAAGCCCCGAATCTCCGCATCGAGCAGCTGCCGAAGCTCTCGAACACCTCCTCTCCGTGGTAGCGAAGCTGCGCGATCCCAGCGGCGGCTGCCCGTGGGATCTCAAGCAAACTTTTCAGTCACTCGCCCCCCTACTCCTCGATGAGGGATACGAGGTCGCTGATGCGGTAACGGAAGGAGACGCTGAGCTGTGTGAGGAGCTTGGAGATCTCTTGTCGATCATCGCCCTCTTCTCTCAGATTGCGACCGAACAGAAACGCTTCTCGTTTGCCTCGATTGTGCAAGGAATCGCAGATAAGCTCATTCGGCGTCATCCGCACGTCTTTGGAGATGTGAAGGTTTCCAGTACAGAAGAGGTCTTGAAGAACTGGGAGGCGATCAAGCAACAGGAGAGACGCGACGCACAGAAAGAGAAGAAGGGACTCCTCGATGGGCTTCCGCGCTCTATGCCAGCGCTCCAACGATCGCACCTCATAGGCGAACGCTGCGCTACAGTCGGGTTCGACTGGAGCTCCAAAGAAGGAGTTGCCGAAAAGGTGCAAGAAGAGTTGAACGAATTCCTGCATGAGGTATCTGCTGGAACCAAACACTTTGCAGACGACACATCGAGACAGAAAACTACCGATCGCACCTTTGAGGAATTCGGCGACCTTCTTTTTTCTCTGGCTCAGTACGGTAGACACCTCGGATTCAACGCCGAGGACGTATTAGCGGCGGCAAATGCGAAATTTCTCAAACGATTCAAGAAGGTTGAGGAGTTCGCACAGAGCGATTTAGCTCAGACGTCTCTCAAGGGGATCCCCCAAGAAACGC
>JBILFA010000015.1:0-45358 GCA_044351795.1 Bdellovibrionota bacterium
GTACTGCTTGATGTTAGCAAAGAAGCTTCAAGAATCGCGGCTTTTAAGTTCCTGCTTAGTTAAAAACCGACTCACCCATCAATAGTCCCACGTTTATCAGTAACTAGATAGTCTCTTTCTACAGCTAGAGTTTTTGTGTCTTCTACGGCGCAACTTGGGCAAGCCAAGATTGCGCTCGCCCTGCTATTGCGAGTGATTTTTTTCAAAAATCACTCGCGCAGGGTTTATGTAACATCACTCCACGGATAGATGTTACGCCTTGATTGCCCCGAAAGCCGCAAAACACGAGTTCTTGTGCAGAAGCTCCACAGTCTTAAATCCAACAGACCGAAGGAGTTCAAGTTGATAGGTGACTGGGCGAGGCGAGTCTTCGCGTTCGATATAAGCAAATACCTTGTCGCGGTATTCAGTTCCATTCAAATTGGTGAGGTAGGTGCCATAGCGAGCCCACATCATTTCATGTATGCGGGGTAATTCGTGCGTTACCATGTCAGTAATCCACACGCTGCCGCCTGGACGGAGGAGATCATATATCTTGGAAAACGCCGATCTCCAGTCTGAGTCATCGCGGAGATGGTGTAGAACAGCCGCGGCTAAAATTATGTCGAAGGATTGAGGCCGTAGATCCGCTGTTCGGAAGTCAACTGCTAGACACTCTACTGCTCCCTTGTTCACTTCTGAAAGCCGTTGCGCAGCGCGGTCCAGCATCGGTTTGCTCAAATCGTTGAGCACGACATTAAAATCGCGGCCGTAGGTTTTCCGTAACTTGATAGTATTATTTCCGGCTCCGCACCCTATATCGAGCACATCCTTGATAACAGCGCAGCTCGAAACAGCGGCAACGGTAATCAAGTCCATGGCAAGGGGAGCGTCCACCGTAGCCGTTTGCCCGGTTTCTAAATTCGAGAATCGCTCCACGTCATTGTCGAAACGTTGACGAATCTCATCGATGGTTGATTTCTTGTCGAGAAGAGTAGTCATAGCGATATCTCCGCACTAGCCATGAGTTAAGAGATATGACCGGCGAGGGAACTTTTTGCAACAATGATCGGTGGAGCACCTCCGCCTCTGCATCTCTCTCTGAATCTATGAAACTCCAGGCGTACGTATTCCGAGTCGTCGTCTGAGCCGTGCGATGACTTGAGTACTGCTCTCTCTTCAGAGCAAGTGAAAAATCAAATGGCTCTACAGTGTCGACATGTATCGGTGAGCGTGAATGGTTTGCGTTCCTGTCGTGGAGAGCTTTGTATGTTGCAAGTTGCCAGAGATTATTCGCTCAATGAATTACGGCTTCCAGATGCGCACGTAGATGGGACCGGACCAACATCTGGGCATGAGTTCTCTGTCAGTCAGGTTGAGCATGAGGCGCTCGTGCGGGGTTTCTCCAGAATAAAGTCGAATCCCTACACCGACTACTCTCAGTTCCGTTTCGATATACGTGCGATAGTGGCGGAGCCAAGCTTTCCCGACGGAGTGAAAAATATGTGTCAGGAGATTCAGGAGTCCCGTGCCATGAATGAGCGACTTCACTTTCTGATTCACAATCTGCCGGTAGATCGCGACGTACCTGATTTCAACACCGCGGCTAATTCGGACCCGCTTGCGGCCAAATACCGCGTGAAGCAGACGTTCCTCGGGGAGGCGGTTCAAGAGATGTTTTCTCAACTGACCGGTGCCCCTCTTCTAGCTTACAGCACTCGTAACAACGGGGATTTTTTCCAAGACGTTATCTCAGAGCAAAAGTATAAGGGAACGCAGACCCAAAAAACAGACGGGGAATTGTATCCTCACAACGATAGAACCGCGCACGACGTAAGGCCGGATATTCTCAACCTGCTGGCCATGCGCCCAACGGGAGGAAACGTGATTCAGACCACATATTTTGATGGTCGAGAGCTGCTTAGAAACCTAGATGGTTCGACAGTCCAAGCTCTCAAGAAGCCGATCTTCTTCACCCCTTTTGATGATTTCTCAAAAGCTTCAAATTCGAGTCAGCAGGAATCGACACCTCACGCGATCCTGACCTTCATGGATAACAATCAAGGCGCTCCAGTCTTCAGGTTCTATAGCTGTCGCACCCAAGCCCTTCATGGAGCTACCCATGATGAGGCGATAGGCGCCCTGTTGGACCTAGAGCGAAAGATAATTGGATTGAATAAACACCGCATAAATCTCGATCAAGGTGACTTTCTCTCGATTCCAAATCTCCGTGGGCTTCATGCTCGCGAGGTCGTATCAGTCGTTGACCCTCGCGCGCACTCGCAGAGATGGCTGCTCAAGACCTACGCTTTCTGGAATGATGAGTCTTGTGTTCGCTATGCTGACCGATTCGACCCCGAAACACCTGGACGTGTCCAAGACTAGCCGAAAAATTCTTCGTTTCGCGCGAGTGCTGTACGCAAGGCGAGTCTTTCAGGCGCCGAGAGGTCGCGAGAACTTAGCACTCGCAGGTTATGTGCCCTCATAGTGTCCCGTCATGCGCCTGATGACTTCTAAAAACCGCTTCCTTAGAGATATTTGAGAGTACGCGATCCGGCTCGGCATCAGTTAATTCGGCCAGCGAGAAGGCAAATAGCTCCTTGATCAGAATGCGTCCGGCGAGAGACTCTGACACGCGGTGCATCATCTGAAAGTGCTGGCTGCCAGTACCGAAAAAAGAGTTTGACGATCTCAGCGCCCAGGTAAACGAACTATGGCGTCGTTAGTCCCAACGCGAGAGATTGGCTGTATGGAAGGTATAGCTCCCGGATTGACAGCTTGTCGGCTTCATCGTCGGTCACGTTCGCTCATGTGTCCGGCATGGAGGTAAAAAAACCCGACTACCAATTATAGTCGGGTTCCGAGCGTAGAGTTCATTAGACTTCCGGTACCTACTATCTCAGTAGTATCGTAGGCATTCCCGGATTAGTTCCTCTACTGAACGGTTCAATCTAGTGACTGAACCAACTGGAGAACCAAACTACTTCGACACGCGAAGTAGCAATCTAATCGTCCATTACTCAGGGTGAGCTGTGTAATGGCTTTCCCTACGTTCTATGAGTGTGAGAGTACACACCGACGTTTCTTGTCGCGATGACTCGCCTCATGTCGGAAACAAACCTACGAAAGCTTGCCAGCGGCCTCATAGACCCGCTGCGGTTGAACCCGAAGATTCCATACCAAGCCGAACCATGAAAAGTTCGGGATACTTCGTAAGGTCCTTTGCGAGGTCAAGGCGAGGCTCAAGAAACTGAGAGCTCAACACCTATCCGATATGCGAGAAACACCGCATCGCTACCGTGGTTAAGACGTAAACTTCCTCCATGATATCGTATGCTGGCAAAACCGAGTCTGTGCTTTATGTATGGCTCGAGGGTGCAATCACGAGAAGTAAGATGAAACGAGGCGAAGGGGTAGAGAGCTTTACGGAGGTGTAAAAGTTCCCGCACTTCGCCCCGTTTCTATCAAACGCGACGATCATTTTAGGACGATCTGTGGGATTTAGCGCTCGTCTAAAACTGCGAGGGAAAACGGTGCTCCGCCTCCTTTGGCATCAAGCGCTGCTACCATGGCGACTAGGCCGGGATCGAGCTGGAGGGAGTCAGCTCGAATCGCGATCGTTTTCGTCCCGGCAACGGTGACCTTCACGTCATATGCCCCCGCAGGAACCGTCAGGTAATCGGAGATGATCCCGAACGGAACGTTCGAAAGCACGGGGCTTGCAGTATCGATATCGGCGTCTGGAGCGGTGACGTATATGTCGACTGCAGGAGCGCTCGGAGCGCCGTGAAATACGCGAACCTTAGCCTGCCCAGCAGGTGGAGGAGTTCTATCCGCTGTCGCAACGATCGGAGTTATCTTTGCCACCTTATCGGATGCTATCACTACGTAATCGGTGTTTCCCTCGAGAGGAACGGTTGCATCGATGGCTGTGATATCGGTTCCTGTGACCTGGATCTGGAAGCGCCGATCGCCAGCATCTACATGCAGAAAACCGGAGGATACTGTATAGGGGACATTCTCCAAGACCCGACCGCCGTCTACGAGAACATCGACATTCGGAGCGTCCGGCGATGCGTGGAATATGCGCACACGAGCCTCATCGGCTCCGTCTCCGCCGCACCCTACGAGGGTAGCTATCGTCATGAGGAATCCCACCATGGCTTTCTTCGAGTAAATCTTCATACGTTGTGACCCCTTAGTAAGTTTTTTGCATGTTAGTTACTTAACACACTGAATTGGTGTAAGATAATAGCAACAATAATACTCGAGTATAAATTTAGGTCAATAGTTTGTTGTTAAATTGACGCAGTATTTTAAAAGTTGTAATATACTCGTATGGTTGCTTCTCAAAGACCAAACCCCGCTGCAATTATCAGAGCCCTCCTGAGGCCCATCGCCCGGCTGTGCCTCGAACGAGGTGTACGGCTACGGGAGTTTGAGCAGCTGTTTCGAGAAGTATTGGTAGAGCAGGCGCAGGAGCTCATCACAGCATCGTCGAATACGGTGAGCGTCAGCAAGCTCAGTATCACGACTGGATTACACCGCACGGAGGTCGCGCGGCTCGTACGTGGAGAAACCCGTGAAGAGGATAAGCATGATGTGCTCACGCGTGTGATCGGATTGTGGTCGCAAGCGAAGCGATATCAAGAGGCATCAGGGGATCCGAAGCTGCTCACCTATGAAGGGACCTCGAGCCAGTTTGCTAAACTGGTTGAATCGGTAACCAAAGAAGGAAGCCACTATCCGTTGTTGTTCGAGCTGGAGCGGCTCGGGTTTATCGAGTACAAGGACGGTCTCGTAGCGCTCAAAGTTGCTGACTACACACCGGAGCCCGACATGGAGCGTGCGTGTGATATCTTGAGCGCGGACGTGATCGATCTCGCAAACACCATTGAAGGTAATGTCGTTGACGGGCAGGAGAGCGCGCAGTTACACTTGCGAACGGTGTACGACAATATCAGTTCGGACGAGCTGCCGTCGATTAAGAGATGGTTGCGAGAGCGGGGAGCGGAGTTTCACGCAGCGATGCGTGCTTATCTCTCGAAGTTGGATAGAGACATAACCCCGACATCTACCGAGCAAGAAGGGACGCGAACTCGGGTTGCTATCACTACCTTCGCATGTTCGCAGGAGCAGCAACCCCCCAAGATTATCAAGCCAAAGAAAAGGGGTCGAAAGCCATGCTCGCCGTAACTAGTCGTACTCTTTTAACCGGCGCCCTAGCTGTTGTGCTCATCTCGTGTGGTGGCGGCACGACGGGCACATCGCCGACTGTGGTTAAATTCTTGGGGGCAGCTCAGGACGCAAGCGGCGCTGGGGTTTCGAATACCTCAATGACGGTCTCGTCGTCACCGTCGGGTGAGGTTTTGGTGGCCGCGAGTACAGATGGAGGTGGACGGTTCGAGATGACGCTACCTGCATCCGAGGTATCCGTTGATGTTGCAGTCGAAGGGGCAACGCCGCTTACAGTGCAGCGTTCGATAGGGGAGAGCAGTGCTGTTTTTGCAGCTGTTACGATTAACTCCACGAAGCAGAGCTCCCTTGCTTCGCAGGTTGAAGCGAGGATCGTCGGCAGTTCATGTGATGGACTTTCGGTTACTCCGCTCTCCGTCGATGCGAAAGCCGTGGCTACTACGCAAGCGAATTGTGATGTGCAGATTGAGGTTTCGACAAGTGCGATCAATTCGGCATCGAGTGAGGTTGTTGTTTCAGGTCAATGCCGCCCTCAGGGTAAACGTAGTGAGTTCGTGACGGTAGAAAGCAGCGGCCGCGAGACTGTAACGGTCGATATCGCCTCTGCACTCAGAAGTAGTTGTGACGCGCTTGCGATTGAAGTGCGATCGAACGGCGACGATGCCCAAGCGATACAGTTTGGATTGGAGCGCTAGTGCTGCGAGATATCCCGGCAAGGTGAAAGAACTTTTTGGATTCAGCAGCAATAAGGAGTACAACTACTAAAAAAGGCGAAAAGATGATGTGCTCCCGCCGGTCGTCCGAATCGAGCACCAAAAAGCTACATGGTAGACAGGCTCCACCGAGGATCTCTTCGTCTTAGGCTCTCGCTAGCGATATCTTTCGGTTTTTGGGGGAGCCCAACGATCGCCTTTACCCAATCCTCGGGCGCGTTGCGTCTCGGAACGAATCTCTCCGAGGTAGTCGATTACTCTCCGCAGCTCCTCCTCTTAGAGTTTTTACGTCACTGAAAAAAAGTCATGACTTTTTTTCAGTGATGTGGGAAGCTTGGGATGTTATGCGCTATCTAGCTAGTACAATTGAATCTTTTTCTAGCTCAAAGCTTGTGCTCTTGGCCGGGCCTCGGCAAGTGGGGAAAACCACCCTAGGAAAGGCTTGGCTCTCAAGCTACCAGGGTATCTATCTGAACTGGGATGCGCTCGAGGATCGCCAACAGATACTCAAGCGCAGCTTCCTTGGAGATTCAACGCTCAACGCGATCCTCTTTGACGAGATTCACAAATATCGAGTTTGGAAAGGGTACCTCAAAGGTCTCTATGATAAGGAGAAGGAGCGTCTTCGGATCGTTGTTACCGGCAGCGCCCGCTTAGACCTTTACCAGAAAACCGGGGAAAGCATGCTCGGACGCTATGAGCTATTGCGTCTACACCCTTATTCCGTTGGAGAACTTACTCACAATCATCTTCCTCCCCCTCCTTCAGACTTTCTACGCGTGGGAGCCGCTAGTTCAAAACATCAAGAGACCTGGGAACGACTAGAGCAGTTTGGGGGATTTCCTGAGCCCTACCATGCAGTCGATCCACTGCAACATGCTCGCTGGTCCCTTCGTCGCCGAGAGTTGCTCATTAAGGAAGATCTACGAGAGCTCTCCGAAGTCAAAATGGTGGACTTAGTTGAGCACCTCTATCTGTTGCTCCCAGATAGGGTAGGGGCCCCCCTCTCTTTGAACAGCCTACGAGAGGAAGTTCAGGTGGCGTTTAATACCGTGAGCGCCTGGATTGCGATACTTGATCGTTTGTACATCTCTTATCGCATATCTCCCTATCACAAGGGCCTGGCACGTAGCTTGAAGAAGGAGCAGAAACTCTACCTCTGGGATTGGTCTCAGATTGAAACACCCGGTGCCCGCTTCGAAAACATGGTAGCCTCTCATCTTCTCAAGTCACTCCACACCTGGACCGATCTTGGCTATGGAGAGTACGATCTGTGGTACTGGCGTAATCGAGAAAAAGAAGAAGTCGATTTCGTTGTGACCAACAAAAGGAAACCGATCGCAGTGTTTGAGTGCAAACTAAATGACCCCAGCTTTCATCGACCCCTCTTGCAACTTGCAGATTCTCTAGGCGGTGTACCGGCGATACAACTTGTGTATCAGGATGGAGTAGAAAATCGAGGTGCCAACTCCCTCGTTGTCACAGCAAGCAGATTCTTCTCGGAGTGGGTTTAGTGCTGCTACGCTCTATCCTTCCAAGGCCGTAAAATCCGCATATCCCTCCAGCAGCTCGACTACGCCCTGCACGGTACCGAGTCGGTTAGCGCGCAGCGCTCCATCGTCAGCCATCACCATCACCTTATCGAAATAGGTGTTGATGGCGCTCTGGAGCGGTAAGAGCTTTGTGAACCGGTCGTTCAGCGATTCTCCGTCGGTGAGTGTCGGGGCAACGTCCGCCAGGGCTTTCCACAGTTCACGCTCTGCGGCCTCGCCAAAGTGTTGAGCGTTGACCTGCTGAGCTACCTCGATACCATCTGTCGTCGCCTTGCGAATGATCCGCACGCAGCGTGTATACGCCGGGAGGAACTCGCGGAAGGTTGGGTTTTCATAGAGGAGGGCAAGCTCACGCGCTGTTGTCATCGCACGGTAGGGGGTGTGCGTTTGTTGTGTCAGCACGGCTCGCACAACATCGTGCCGTAACCCATCCTCTCGTAACACGATCTCGAGCCGCTTCTCGATGAACGAGAGAACGCTGGTCACTACCTCATCTGCAACGCCTTTAGCGGTAAGGTTTACAACCTCCCGAATAATCGGCCGCAGGTCGAGCGGTGTCTCGCTGCCGAGCAAAAGTGCGAGGATACCGAGCGCTTCGCGACGGAGAGCGAAGGGGTCCGCCGATCCGGTCGGCTCGAGACCGATCGCAAGGAATGCAGCGAGGGTATCAACTTTGTCGGCCAATGAAATAGCGAGCCCTGCTCTTGTTGACGGGATCCGGTCACCTGCATAGCGTGGAAAGTAGTGCTCTCGAATCGCAGCGCATACACCGGGCAGTTCGCCCTGCGCCTCTGCGTACAACGCTCCGACCTCTCCCTGAAGGCTCGTCATCTCCGTTACCATCTGAGAGGCGAGATCTGCCTTCGCAAGATGCGCTGCGCGTTCGAGTGCCACTCGATCTCCCTCGTTGTAGTCAAGGGTCTCCGCGATCTGACCTGCGAGGGTCTCCACGCGAATTGCCTTGTCACGCATGGAACCAAGCTGCTCATGGAAGATCAGGTTCGCGAGTCCAGGGAGCATCTCAGAGAGGGTGCGTTCGCTATCACGCGAGATGAAAAACTTCGCATCGCTGAGGCGCGCCACGATCACTCGTTCAAAGCCTGCCTGTACAGTGGCGAGGTTTTCCTCTGTTCCGTTTCGAACACCGATACAGAACGGAAGGAACTCCCCAGTTGCACTGTAGATCGGGAAGCAGCGAATGTGCTTGGCAATAATCGCCTTCTTGACGCTGCCTGGGATCGAGTCGAAGTCGCGGGAGAACGCCGCAACGAACGCCGTCGGCGTTTCGACGAGGTGGGTAACCTCATCGAGGAGGGTATCGTACTCCTTCAGGTGTCCACCCATGCGAGTAGCGCAGGCGTTAATGTGCGCCTCTACTGTGGCGCGACGCTCTTTAGGGTCGAGAATAATCTTAGCTTCGCGCATCAGCGGGTGGTACTGCTGTGCTGATGGCACCGTAAGTACAGGGGAGTTGTTCCAGCGCGGCCCGCACGTTGTGCGTCCTGCCGTGAGGCCGGCGTAGCGCACCGGGACGATCTCCTCACCAAACAGCGCAACGATCCAGCGGATCGGTCGATTGAATTCGACCTTCTCGAAGGTTCTACCTCCGGCAACACCGTCTTCGGTTGGAAGCCAGCGCATAGCGCGACCGATACCGAGCCCCTTCATGAGGTCAAGGAAGAGCATCGGAAGAATCTCGTGCACGCTTTGAACCGAGCGGATTACATCCGCCACTGCAACAAGAGAGCCGTTATCCTCTTCGTACCGTACCTCTTCAAGAGAGATCCCCGCTTTGCGGCAGAACCCTTCCAGCGCCTTGGGATTACGCGTGGCCACATCCTTCGCCGGGCCTTTCAGTCGCTGCGTATCAGCACGTTGATGTCGAGCGAGCCCTGAGATGTGGAGCACGATGCGGCGTGGGGTTATCTGTACTGCGCACTGCCCGTACGGTAGGCGGTATGTTGCAAGGAGCTCAGGGAGCTTCGTTTCGAGCTGGCTTGCGATCGGATCGACAACGAACGATGCGAGCTCTTCGACACCGATCTCGAGAACGAAGTCGTCGTGTGCAGTTCCCTCGTTTGTTGCGGGCGCAGATTCCGCGAGGACCTCGGGCACCGGTCCCGCTAAAACAGGATTCCCCCGACCGATCTGCGGAAAGCCGAGTCGTGCACGCTCGGCGGTGTATCCTTCCGCACACCGTCGTGTGAGGTTGCGGATACGGGCGAAAAACTTTACACGCTCCGAGAGTGCTACGGCACCTCGGGTGTCGAGTAGGTTAAAGGTGTGTGAGAGCCGGCAGACGTAGTCGTACGCCACCACCGAGAGCTTCTTCTCGAGTGCCAACTCGGCCTCTTGTTCGAAGAGGTCAAAGAGCTGCCTCAGCCGCGGAATATCAGCGTGCTCGAAGGCGTAGGTACAGTACGAGATCTCCTGGTCCTTCAAGAGCTCGCCGTACGTCATCGAGTCGTTCCACTGAATATCCCAGAGGGATGAGACCCCTTGGACGTACATCGCGAGTCGTTCCAGACCGTAGGTGAGTTCGCACGCCGGTGGATTGAGAGTCAGTGCACCCGCCTGCTGGAAGTAGGTGTACTGCGTGACCTCCATTCCATCGCACCACACCTCCCAGCCAAGTCCCCACGCACCCAGCACGGGCGACTCCCAGTTGTCTTCGACGAAGCGGATATCATGCTCACGATAGTCTATCCCGATCACAGCGAGGCTATCGAGGTAGATCTGTTGGATGTCATGCGGCGGCGGTTTGATGATGACCTGAAATTGGTGGTGCATCTGAACTCGGTTCGGGTTCTCAGCGTAGCGCCCGTCGTCGGGTCGGAACGACGGCTCCATATACGCGACGTTGAGCGGCTCAGGGCCGAGAATCCGCAGGATCGTAGCGGGGTTGTTCGTTCCTGCACCCACAGCCTCGTGGTGTGGATACCAGACGACGCAGCCGCGCGCCGACCAGTACTCCTCGAGGCGTTGGATGATCTGCTGAAAAGAGAGTTTTTTCGAGGTCGTCATAGGGGCTCAAAATATCGTAGGCGGCCCTGCTCCGCGCTATAGGTTTACGGAAATGAAGGGCATAACAGTGAAGGAGTATACTAAAAATGGCGCTTCAGATACACCTGCACCGGTCAGGTGTCGAAGGGAGGTAAGCTCTCAGATTTGCTCGATGCGGTCTGCCCGTCTCCTCAGAGCTGCTTGCGCCGTAAGGGGCTCGCCTCCCCTTCGTGATCACACCCGCTCTGTCGTCCAAGAGTATATAAAGAAGTCATAATGAAATGCTCCTCGGCTTTCGGCGAGGCACGCAACCAGCGCCGTGTGAGGAAGTACACGAGTATTTTAGATGATCACGAAGCGTATCGTATCGCACATTGACGAGCATCACCTTTTGACCGGGGATCTGACGTTACCAGATCCCGCCTATGGAATGGTAATCTTTGCACATGGAAGTGGAAGTAGTCGGTTGAGCCCGCGTAATCAATACGTGGCGAGGTGTCTCAACGAGCAGGGGCTCGCCACACTACTCTTCGATCTTCTAACACCGGAAGAGGATCGTCTCTACAGTAACCGCTTCAACATCGAGCTGCTTGCGAAACGCTTGGTACACATGACTAAGTGGCTGATAGGGCAGCGTGAGTTTCGTTATCTTGCGATTGGTTTTTTTGGAGCGAGCACAGGAGCGGCAGCGGCTTTGAGTGCATCCGCTCAATTTAATGGTGAGCTGACGGCGGTTGTTTCAAGGGGCGGTCGTCCGGACCTTGCCGGAGAAGAGGCATTGCAGATGGTTTCCTCTCCGACTCTCTTAATCGTCGGCGGAGAGGATTGCGATGTACTCGAACTGAACAGGGTTGCTTTTTCCAAGATGCACTGCGAGCGTGAGCTGTACGTTGTTCCAGAGGCAGGCCATCTCTTCGAGGAACCGGGAAAGCTCCAGATCGTTGCTGACTTAGCAGCAGAGTGGTTTTTGCGACATTTCGCGGAGCGTAGCGAGACGCTCACTGTCAAGGATCGTCCGGAACTTTGATCTCTCCTCCCGAATGTCGCCAACACGCTCCATTTTCAGCGATACACAGTAGCTCGAGTAGTTACTGCAACAGCCCGAGCTGAACTTTGATCTCTCGCGTATCCTTACCTCGAAGGAGGGTGAGGCGAACTTTATCGCCCGGTTGGCGTTCGTCGAGAACCTTGAGCAGATCTTCCCCGTTCTCCACCGTGATGCCATCGATCGATGTGATGATATCTCCGAGCTCTATGTTTCCACCGGGGCCCCGATGAAGAGGTTCGATACCTGCTTTGTGCGCCGGAGAGTCTGTGAGTACGTCAGCTACTACCGCTCCGAGTACGCCGTGTTCGCGCAGAAAGTCGCTCTCAATCACTCGAATACCGAGCCCCGGCTTTTTGACGTACCCAGTTCGAATCAGCTGAGGCACGATTCTATTGATCGTATCGATGGGGACCGCGAAGCCGATGCCCGCATAAGCGCCCGAAGGGCTAACGATTGCGGTGTTCATGCCGATCAGGCGCCCGGCGCTGTCGAGCAGCGGCCCTCCAGAGTTGCCTGGATTGATGGCAGCATCAGTTTGTATGACACCTTGAATGGGACGATCCGTCACGGAACGGATCTCTCGACCTAGCCCGCTGATGACGCCGGTTGTAAGGGTGTGGTCGAGGCCGAAGGGGTTGCCGATCGCAAAGACCTTCTGTCCGACCCGCAAGCCCTTTGAAGTTCCGAGCGGAGCCGGAGTAAGCTTCACGTTCGAGGGCGTTATCTTGAGCACTGCGATATCCTTGTCAGGCTCGATCCCCACGAGTTGTGCATCCCATGTAGAGCGATCGGAGAGGGTTACGCGTGCCGCCTGCGCTCGCTGGATCACGTGAAAGTTCGTGACGATGTATCCCTGCTCGTTCCAAATGAAACCAGAGCCGGTTCCTTGTGGTAGTTCAAAGATGTTGAGGCTGGAGATGTCGCGCTCGACTGCGAGGCTGGTAATATATACAACCGATGGGCTCGCACTCTCGAAGAGGTCGATGTTCGATTGCTCTTCTGCGCTGATCGGAATTCGCGGAGTAACTTTCCGAGGTGACTCTTGAGGCGCTAGGCGCTCCTTAGGTGAGCGCGTGATGAAAAAGATACCGACAACAAAGACCGCTCCGATAACGGCGGAGATGAGAGGGGTCAGTATGCGATGCCTGAATGTGGCGAGATTCATAGGTGATACCTTGCTATGCTTGCGTGAGCTTTTCAAGGTAGAGTGAGCGCGTCAACGATCTTTTCGTCGCGCCTCTGTAGCACCCTCAAGACTTGCCTGGTAGGGATCGCCTCTGAGTTCCAAACACCGGGCAAGAGCCGGCGACCTGAGGAAGCCACTGAAGTCATGCCCGGAGGTAACCCCGGACCGGGAGAGAGCAGACCTTCTACGTGGTGCCGTAGAAGAGGCTTAGGAGACCTGCTCACGCGCGGTCTTTAGCACGAGTTCAAGCGCCTTCATCACGTGATCTCTGGTTGGCAAGAGCTGCCCGACACTTAAGCGAAGAGTGTACTTGCCCCGCAGCTTAGTGTGCGTCAGGTACATCTCTCCGCTCGAGTTGAGCCGCTCCACTAAGGCGCGGTTTAGGCGATCGAGTTCAGCTTCGTCACAAATCCCTTTCGGCTTGTAACGAAAGGTGACTAATCCAAAGTGGCAAGGCCCCATAACTTCGACATCAGGCAGATCTTGAATGGTACGATAAATCTCGCGTGCGAGTTCTATGTGCTCTTTTATCATTCGGCGCATACCTTCGAGCCCGTAGCTACGAAACACCATCCAGAGTTTTAGAGCTCTAAATCGTCGGCCTAGCTGAATGCCGAAGTTTCTAAAGTCTTCAACCTCTCCTCCACGTCCAGTGAGCAGGTATTCGGGATATATTTCGAATGTTCGTCGTAGGTTCTCAGGATCTTTCACAAAGAGGCACGAGCAATCAAAGTTTACCATCAGCCACTTATGACAATTCATGACAAAACTGTCCGCTAGCTCTATACCGTCAATTGCCCAGCGTTTCTCAGGCAACACGAGAGCTGCACCTGCGTATGCGGCATCCACATGGAGCCAGAGCCCATACTTCTTGGCGATTTGTCCGACCTCTCTGATTGGATCTACAGCAGCGCATCCAGTTGTACCTACAGTCGCGACAACTGCTACTGGTTTGACCCCGCGCGCAAGGTCGGCGAGTATCGCGGCTTCCAAAAGGTCTGGGCGCATAGCAAAATGTTCATCGACGTCTATTTTGCCAAGATTCTCGTGACCAAGAGGGTTGCCAAAAAGCTTCGAGTCAGGGCGATTATGGAGGTAGACCAGGCCGCACGCTCCTTTAAAGCTCGAGATCGAGAGGAGCTGCGTGAGAGCGTATTAATCCCCAAAGCCCATTTCCCCTTGCATGGGGAGATGAACATTTATAACGACAAAATAGCCATCTTATCCTATGAGGAACCCTTCGGAGTTATAATCCAGAATCGTGCCATCGCTGATATGCAGCGTTCAATCTTTAACTTAAGTTTCGAACTTGCTAGGGCTGCGAAGCTTAGTGAGCGAAGCTAGGGACGCAAGGCGGGCGGTGCTTGAAACTGAAAGAAAGGGGTCCAAGGGAGGGGGGGGTCCACAGGGCTTTTAGAGAAGTTCCCTCACGTCTTGGGTTACCACGGATCTAGCGCGAACCGGACTTCTTATGAAACAAACCGGATCATGACCACCTCGTCACAGCTCTTCAAAAGCCAACCCCACCATTGCGACGCTTCGGCAGGAGACTGGCTATCCTGCGCTTTCCAATACGGGTGCCGCCCAGTTCGACACGCGATGTTCTCGAGCCCGAGAACCTCCCAGTTTACTACGAGAATCTCGTAGCTCTTGACTGAGCTCAATCGAACTCGATTGTGCTCGGCAAATGTTTCATAGGGCACGCGATCATACTCACGGTTCATATCCGAGAGAGCACCGGTGAGGAGTGAGTTTCGACGATTCTTACCCGGAAGATCGAGGTTTTGAAATAGAGGTTTTTTTATGATGCAGACTTCGCCATCCCGTCAAGAACAAGACAAGCGCAATCAAGATCAACAGAAAGAGGCAGAGACAAAGACCAAGGAAACCACAGACAAGGTCGAGAAAGAGCTGCCGACTCACCCCATCGATGTAGAGCGCCAAAACATCGAAGGCCGCATTCAAGAGATAAAGGGGACTGAGAGACTGGGAGCAAGCAAACAAGAGGTCGCCGGCAAAACTGAACCAATGGTCGGGGCCTTTGAGTACGAGATCTCTCGAAACAAGCCCTTCTCGGGACTTTCATTAAATCGGGACACGAGTGGCAAGGAAATCGAACTCGTGAAGAAAAAGATTTACGATGTCGCCGAAGAGGTAGCGAAGAAAAGAGAGGAAACACTCGCAGGCAAAGTAGAGGCCGAACGAAAACTAAAGGAGCAGGATCGTCGTTCCGAAATCGTTGCGCATGAACTCCGTCTGACTACTACGACCGAGGCCGCAGTGAGGTTACGCGTACCAGCGGAAATGAAAGGTGTGGAGCCCACAGAGAAACGGGGGTAATCCCGCTCTTGGACGATGTCTGCCTGTTGCTCCTTGGAGAGGATTGTTTACGACTTGATATTTAGTTCTGAAGCGAGGTCTGACTTCTCGCGCTTGATCGTGATACTTCATTTCGCGTTAAGTCAGCACGAAATCATCTTTGAAAACATCTCTAGTTCACGCTTTAATCATTGCTTCTGAAAGCGCAGGAACGTGTCTGCTTTCTTGCCTGAATCGTACAAGTCGATTGTTGTGGACCTCGTGGAGCACACTCGATAGGTTCTCGCTGCATGGAGCGAGAACTCCCGTCCAAAGCAGACTTTCTTGAGCGCATTGTGCGTATAGCCGGTGACGCTGCGATCGCGCACTACCATCCACGAGGTGTTCAACATGCCTTCAAGGAGAGTGGGCCGGAGCAGGCGTTCTCGATCGCGGACCAAGTCGCCAACGACCTTCTCGTGCAAGAGGTCCGCGCGCGCTTCCCCCATGACGCAGTCATCTCTGAGGAAGAGTCCAGTGTGATTGCGGGGACCACGGAGTATCGATGGATCTTCGATCCAATTGATGGCTCACGCAATTTCGTTAACGGAATACCTTTTTGGGGGGTCTTCGGAGCCCTGCTCCATGGCGAAAGGCTCGTTGCGTCTTCGGTCTACTGCCCACCTCTTCAGTTAATGTATACGGCACAACAGGGTCAGGGAGCCCGCCTCAACGGAGCACCCATCAGCTGCAACGCTACGGCTAAAGTTGAAGGAGCTCTCGGCGTAATTATCGTAGGCGGCCATGGTGTTTATGTTGATGAGTTCCGAAGCGCGGCGGCGAAGGTTCTCGAGCTCACAAGTTGGATTCAAAATATGGGTTCGCTAGCGGCTGTCGGATATCTCGCTAGTGGAGGGCTGGATTTTTTCTTCGCTAATTGTTGCAGCGATCACGACTACGCTGCGCCGGCGCTGCTCGCCGAGGAGGCGGGCGCCATCGTTACTGACAGTCATGGACGCCCGTGGTCTCTCGGCAGAAAGGATATCGTAATCGCACCTCCTGAGCTTCATCCCCACATCCTCAATCTCATTCGTGAGGGAAATGATGGCTAACCAGGCGGGACAGGACCGACAAGATGGTGGTAATGACGAGCCGCTCTCGCCGCGTAGTAAAGACGCTATTGATTCCACGCTCGATTTGAAGAAAGAGAGTTTCTCAAAAGGTGAAAACTCGACGCCGAATCACCTTACGGAAGTAGAACTATCCTCAGCGGCATCAAAGCTGATACAGAACATGAGGGCCATTCTCGGCCGCAGTTCACCTGGTGTGGTGGAGGCGCTCGCTGAGCGCGAGGGTAAATTGACCGATCTTTTTCCGCTGATCTGGGTTGTAGGCCCAGCCGCGGCGGGAAAGTCCACCGTGGCAAGATTTTTAAATCGAACGTATCCAGGTGTTGAGGTTATCCACGACCGACACGCTCTTACGGAGCAGTTGAGTAGTCAGCGCGCGAAATTAGGCTCCGACACGCTACCCACGGTAGTCGACGTAGAGGTTCTCTCACGGGCTTTACGCTGCGTCGTGAGAGCCGCTGAGAGCGCGCCATCGGCGATTATCGAGTTAGCGAGAGGAGGCGACCCTTCAGGAGAGCTGCCATCGTGCGTCAACCCGATGTCGTTTCAATTCGCCTTAGAGAGATTGAGCGCCGAGACCATCGCCCGGTCGTTGTTCGTGTATGTTTCGGTCCCTTTTTCCGAACGGTTGGCGCGAAACGTTGTCCGAGGTGACGCGGCCCTCGCGGGTACCGATGAGATTCCGGAGGGGCGATGTTCAGAGGATACGATGCGCACTGTCTTTGGGAGCGATGACTCGGAGTTCCTTTTTACAGAATCAAACGCACGTTTTGTGGAGCTCAAAAACAATCTCACTCGAGATGATCTTTTAGAGGTAGTGGACTTTTTATTTGGGAGAAAAATATGAGCCAACAAGGAGAAACAATTACAGGTGAAGTCGAGAAAGCGAGACTCTATTCTCATTCACCCGACTTGATTCGCGCTTCCCTATTATCGCTGGCGGATGATCCCTCGCAGTGCTACGGAGCAAGCTATGATGGGACGAGTGAGAACGTTCGGGTGCAGTTACAGGGAGACTTGCCTTCTGCTAGTGAACGGATGGAGGTGTATCAACGAGTACGCAAGTTCGGTTTCGCCATCGTCTCAGTCGGGGAGGACCGTTCAGCGGGGGAGGTCGTGCGTATGTGCGCAGGCTTCGGGCTCGAGGAGATATTCGTCCCTGACTATCTCAAGCATGCTCGTGGGATGATTGAGGCGTGTGGAATGAACTTTATTCCACCGTATCCGCATCCTGATCTTCCCCCTGTGAACACACATAAAGCGTTTTTGGGCACCACTGACCATGCGTTGCACGTGGACGGCGCCAACTGTCCGGGGGTCGGCATGGTTAAAAGCGCGGCCTTGTATTGTGTAACAAAAGCGGCCGAGGGAGGTGAGAGCACCGTGTTTAACGCGGTAGCGGCCCTCGTGGCTCTCTGTGAGGAGGATATCGAGCTCGTGCTACCGTTGTTTCATCCTCAAGCCTTAACTCGCAACGGCTCAGCTGAACTGAGCGCCGTGACGGCTCCCGCGTTCGTACTTGGCGACGGGGAGCTACGCACCAGGTATTCGGTTGACTATACCTCGACCTGGAATGTGGATTGCGTGGCAGGTCTGCGCGAGTCCTTTGATCGGCTCGAGGCGCTCTCTTGCGTGGGCAGTTCGTTCTATTCAGAGACAATGCTGGAGGCTGGTGAGCTTTTCATTATGGCCAACGATCGGATCGCGCACGGGCGTCGAGGGTTCCGCAATAGTGAGACGATCACCAGACGGTTGGGTCGAGCGCTCTTTTTGGATACCGTAAAAGCATAGAGGTGCAAGGACAGGCTTCAGTTCCAGGCGGAGGTAGCCTGGAAGATTCCATGGAGCGCGCAGGAAAATGCAGGAACCTTAGGGAGGCAAGGCGAAACAACGCGAATGCGTTGTTTCGCGAGGGGCGATGTTGATTTTGTTCGCAAGATGAGGGAATCAGGCTTTCTTATACCGAATTTCTTCGCGGTCAGAAGACGAACGCGTTGATCTTCAACACGACACTTCATGCCGAAGTAATACTGATTGCCGTGAGCTTCCATAAGAGGATCGTTAGGTACGAGGATCGATATTGATTGGTAGTTACTACTTGGTAGCCCTAGAGCCGCCTCGACCGGGGTCCTTTACGGCGAGTAATGTTTGCTAAGCTCAGACCTTCTCAGAGCTTTGAGAGCGGCCTGCTCAATCTGACGAACCCTGTCTTTGCCTATACCCAATTTATTTCCAATCTCCTCAAGCGTCATCGGAGGAGCACCACTGAGACCGAACCTTAAGCTTATGACGTTGCGTTCCCTTTCGTCTAATAGCTGCGTGAAGGAACTCTCAAGATCATATGCCCGTTGCTCGAGCAGCATCTTCTTGTGAACCGCATCAGAGGGTGACTCACTCTGATCCACGGGGAGATCTCCCCACCTGCCACGCTCGGGAGTGGCTTCGCTAAGAGGGCGATGTATGGACGAAACCGGTCCCAGGGCGGGAAACATCTTCATTATCCAATCAGCTGTTATCTTGACCCCACCCTTACTACCCTTAAAGGCGTCGGCGATCTCTTCCGGCGTTGGAGACCTTTCATGTACCGCTCGAAAGCTCTGCTCAAAGGCCCTTACTTTCCGTATGGCCGTTAAGGCTCGCCCGTGAATCCGCACAGTGCGCGCAGATTGTTCTAGAGCGCGGTATAAAGATTGTACAATCCACGGAGTCGCGTACGTAGAAAATCGAACTCTACGCTCCTCTTCAAATCTGTCCACCGCCATCATCACACCGGTTATGGCCTCCTGGATAAGATCCTCTAGAGGGAGCCCCCTGTTGACAAATTTTTTCGCCCACGAGATCGCGAGCGGAATATTGAGACTAATGAGCGTGTCCGTCCCCTTTAGATAAGCCTCATGGAAAAGGAAAAGTCGGTCTGATTTTCCAAGAACGTTCTCGAGTGTCTCCTCCGCAGAATCAAGATGCGAATTTAGGGTCTCCATTTTCCCCTTTCTTACTTCGGCGTCAGAGGCATTCTCAACCTCCTGATGACACGACCTGACCGTGGCGACCAACTTCTCAAAGTGAGATAAAAAATCAGCCACGAATGCCGGACGTATGGCGACCTGTGACAAAAGACAATCGATTTTTTGCTGGTCCCGTAGAATCGACTTGAAAACCTCATGGCGGTCCGCGACTGCCCCCTGATCCGTATGGATCGTCTTCCACCGATCGGAACACAGGTCCAAAAGAACACGAACCTCTCTAACGATGCGTCGGGCATCATCTTCTATGAGGGTCTTCTCGGCATCGGAATCGATCGTACTTATGTGGAGGATTCGCGAGTGATGAGGTTTGCAGCCCTCGACCAAAGACTCTGAGATGAGGTCAACAGCGCGGCGGGCTACCGGCATAAAGGAAAAGAGAACTTCAGTGAATTCCTTTCGACAGGTTTGAATGACATGCCCCAGCTGTCGCTCTTCAGCCGCCGATAAAAGCTTAACGCGTCCTATCTGCCCTATCAGCCAGCTCGTTGGATCGAACCCGGTGTGGCCGGAAGCTCCACGCTCCCCGAGCGTCGAATGCGCAGTTTCTGCACGGTTGTGGGCCCTCTCTGCCGATGCGCTCAACGCAGGGACTCCCAAATCGCTATCCCACGAGCCCGAGCATGCGGCACTGCTATCGCCAGGCCAATTATTTTTACAAGATCTGGAAAAACCCGCAAAAGCTAGAGGTTTTTGCAGATGTCGCTCAGACAGGGCAGAGCCGGAGCAGCAAAAAGGGTGGGCACTCCTCACACGGATTTTCATTGACGGTGAAAACCTGTGGAGAAGTGCCAGCTCATTACGAACGATGCAGCAGGGCACGTGCTACGGAGAGTGAGAGCAGAAAAGTCTCAACCAGTAGCCAGTCCAGATACCGCGCGAGCAGGTACACCCCGTGGAGAGGTGACCAGAGTATGGAGAATGTAATTCCCAGTACCATGAACCACCCGTCAACTCTCGTAGTTGAATCTGTCACCTCTCTCTGTACATTGTTCGCGTGTTCGATGCAGTAAACATCACCGATCACACAGATGAACAAAGAGGTGATAAGAGCCGCTACCAGCAATCCGGAGACGAACTGTGAGAGTTCGTAATCACACCCCAGTGCCATGCCACCTTGAATGGACTCGCTCACCAAAATTCCGAAAAGAAGGTTAGCAAGCACCACTCCGACACTCACCACACGGCTACTAGAAGAATGCGAGACGATCTCTAGTAACACCCAGAGCGCGGCGATGGAAGCGACGACGCTTCTCAATTCAAACATTGGCGATGCCACATAACTTGCCAACGCCGCTGGCAATTGTACGCCGAGTAAAACAAAAAAAGCTCGACGCAAACTTGATTTTCGCTCTTCGCGAAGGTTGGCTGCTTGATGGAGATCATTCTCTTCAAGGACCACTCTGCACCCATTGTTTTCCTCTTCCATCTCAAGCTTCAGCGCCCCGCTGGACAGCGCCATCCTGAGAACGGGATTTGTAGACCACGCTACGGGTTCGGCTTCATCATACTCTTCTCCTCCAGATGTACTGATCACTGGTCTCACCTCCCTGGTTCAAAAAACCTTCGTTATGGGTGTATTCGACACCCTAACAACCCTTACCCATGTAAGGATGCCCATATGGATCGTTTCAAAGATTAACGGTCAAAAGGTGACGGTCTATCGATTGTGGCGAACTAAGGCCACGGTGTGGCGCGCTCAGATTGCGCACGTTTTCGGTCAAAACGAGTGAGTTAAAGAACAAGTAGTATGTGATGATACGCCCGGGCTTTTTCTTATGCAACAAAGGGGTAATGATGACTGATCCGTCCTATTTCTCTCTGGAGCCTGACCGAAAAGTCCAGGCTAAACGGCTGAAAGGTTAGATACAGAGCGATGCTTATTTGGTAAGAAGATAGGCATGAAGACATTTCGCACCGGGGACAACAAGGGGCAACTATCACTACTGCCTCCGAGCATCGAGGATTACGTAGGGGCCGGCGATTTGGTTCGCTATGTTAACGGGTTTGTTGACGCGCTCGATCTGCGCCGCATTGAGGATAAGTTTTCCCGCCTTGGTCGCCCTGCGTACAGTCCCAAACTATTAGTAAAAGTAATTCTGTATGGAAAGATGCGCGGAATACGAACCGGTCGAGAGTTGAGCCGAGCGTGTGGGGAGAACCTGCGAGTTATGTTCTTAGCTCGCAATGAGCGACCCGATTTTCGGACAATCAACGACTTTCAAAAGAATAAAGCAGAAGAGCATTTTTCCGCAGCCTGTTAAAGCTCCGAGAGGAGCGCTAGCTCTTTTCCCTTTGTTGCTCACTCTCGTGGGTGCGGCCTCTATGTGTAGACGACAGGTTCCTCGGTTGAAATCACTTGTCAGCTCAAAAGAAGGGGATGTGAGTGAAATCATATGTTTACGACGCTTATGAGGCCCGACAGGGATTGTGTTCCTTAGAGGTTCTCATTATAAAAAGGAGTCTCAAAATGAGGTGCCGTGTCGTTCTAAGGTGTTATCGAGTAAGCTGATCTTTTTTGAAAGGCGAGCTCACATTTCGTGTAGACAATTAGCCACTCTTGCCCGTACATATATCTTGTAGTTGATTCCTTGGGTGGCTACTACATATAGTAGAAACAGCGCTCAAACTAATCTTCATATTAGGTAGTACAGCAGGGGTGTTTTTTCAGTCGCTATCGAGCGAGAAGGGATTCGTGTTGCCTGGAATCAGTTGGAACGGGTGCAGAAAGGAGTAAAGGGGCTTATGACAGTTGCAGTAGCTGGAGCAGAAATAGCTAAGATCACAGCAGAAAATGGAATGCTGGCAGCCAACGGTAGGGCCAAGGCCAAGCCAACGGCAGTCATCGACCTCGAGAACTTCGTGGTCGTGAAACGGAACGGTATGTTAGTTCCATTCCGCCGAGCCCGTATCTTTCGCGCTGTTGAGTTGGCTTTCCGTGCCACGAAGGCGATAGCCCCGAGTTCGCCGCTGCCCCAGGAGCTCTACAGTGTGGCACAGGGCGTCACAGACCAAGTGGTTGAAGCGGTCGGTATAGAAGCAGGCAAGGGAGCTTCTGTCACCGTCGAAGGGATTCAAGATATCGTTGAGGTTAAGTTGATGCAGGGGGGCTACTACGATGTAGCTCGCAACTACATCATCTATCGTGACGAGCATAAGAGTTCGCGTGATGAAACTCTTCGCAACCTCAAGGTCATGCGAAGAGATGGTAAAACCTTAGTTCGCTTCAACCCGATGAAGATCGCATCGGCGATTGAGCGAGCATTCCGCGCGTCGCTCCGGATTGAAGGGCAGACCCCGGATGACATCGTAAATTCCGTCAACGTACTCACGAACAAAATAGTAGCTCGCGCTGCGCAGGTCGCTCGGGAAGGCAAACAGCTCGACATCGAGATGATTCAGGACGAGGTCGAGCGCCAGATGATGGCAGAAGGTTATTACCAGATAGCCAAGGACTTCATCTTGTACCGCGCTCAGCGCGCGTTGCAGCGCGAGCTTGAAAGCGAAGCTACTGAGACAGAAGCTAAATCGGAGCCCGTTGTGGCGCCTATCGTCACAGGCGCGACCTTTACTGCAACAGCAGCAGACGGCTCGCAACTGACCATCTCCGAGGGCGACCTGCGTAAACGTATCGTTCACGCTTGTCGAGGACTGGAGTCTCTGGTGTCGAGTGAGGATGTACTTCAGGAGGGGCTCAAAAATTTCTACCCCGGCATCAAGCTCGAAGAGATAGATCAAGCAAACATCATGGCCGCTCGCGCCAAGATCGAAAAGGATCCGGCGTACTCGTATGTTTCTGCGCGACTGCTCTTGGATGTGATCTACCGCGAGACGATGAATGTCGAAGCGCACAATGCTAGCCTCGAGAAAGCACACCAGCAGTACTTCAAGGAGTGCCTCAAGAAAGGCGTGTCCGTAGAGCGCATGGATCCGAAGATCCTCGAGTTCGACCTGGACAAGTTGGCCAAGGCGCTCAAGGTAGAGCGCGATCTCGACTTCGCGTACCTCGGATTACAGACCCTCTATGACCGCTACCTGATCCACCATGAGGACGTGCGCCTGGAGACGCCACAGATATTCTGGATGCGCGTTGCGATGGGGCTCAGCATCAACGAAGGAGAGCAAAAGAACGAGCGAGCTATAGAGTTCTACGATGTGTTGTCGAAGTGCCTCTTCACCTCGAGCACACCAACGCTCTTCAATGCAGGAACGCTCCACCCACAGCTCAGCTCGTGTTATCTCACGACCGTCATGGACGATCTGCAGCACATATTCAAGTGCGTTTCCGATGATGCGCAGCTCTCCAAGTGGGCAGGCGGACTCGGTAACGATTGGACCAATGTACGCGCCACTGGTGCTCGTATCAAAGGAACCAACGGACGTAGTCAGGGAGTCATCCCGTTCTTGAAGGTTGCCAACGATACCGCCGTTGCGGTCAATCAGGGTGGCAAGCGCAAGGGGGCGATGTGTGCATACCTCGAGACGTGGCACTTGGACATCGAGGACTTCCTCGAGCTCCGCAAGAACACCGGTGACGAGCGTCGTCGCACCCATGACATGAATACCGCAAACTGGATCCCGGACCTCTTCATGAAGCGTGTCGCAGAGAACGGTATGTGGACCCTCTTTAGCCCGAGCGATGTGCCCGATCTGCACGACCTGGTCGGTAAAAAGTTCGAGAAGCGGTACTTCGAATACGAGAAGATGGCCGAGACAGGCGAGATCAAGCTCTCCAAGAAGATCGAGGCGGTGGTTCTCTGGCGCAAGATGCTCAGCATGTTGTTCGAGACCGGACATCCGTGGATAACCTTCAAGGATCCGTCCAATCTGCGTTCACCACAGGATCATGTTGGCGTGGTTCACAGCTCAAATCTTTGCACGGAGATACTGCTCAACACCTCGGCAGAGGAGACTGCGGTATGTAACCTCGGTTCGGTCAATCTGGTTAAGCACGTCGGTTCGAATGGAATCAATCGTGAGTTGGTAGCGAAGACCGTTCGGACAGCAGTTCGAATGTTGGATAACGTCATCGACATCAACTTTTATCCGACGCCGGAAGCAAGAAATGCTAACCTGCGCCACAGACCGATTGGACTGGGCATCATGGGATTCCAAGATGCTCTGTATGCACAGCGTATAAGCTATGCAAGCCCGGAAGCGGTCAAGTTTGCAGACGAGAGCATGGAGCTCATCTCCTACTACGCCATCATCGCCTCCAGCGAATTGGCGCAAGAGAAGGGAACCTACTCATCGTACAAGGGCTCGAAGTGGGATCGTGGTATGCTTCCGATCGACACCTTAAAGGTTCTAGCGGAGGAGCGAGGCGGGAATCTCGAGGCTGATTCGTCGATGACCCTCGACTGGAGCGTTGTTCGTGAGTCGCTGAAGAAGCACGGTATGCGTAACAGTAATACGATGGCGATTGCGCCGACAGCCACGATCTCGAATATCACGGGTGTCAGCCAGTCGATTGAGCCGAACTATAAGCATCTTTATGCAAAGTCGAATCTTTCGGGAGAGTTCATCGTTCACAATACATTCCTGGTCGATGAGCTCAAAAAGCTCAATATTTGGGATGAGGAGATGATCGACGACCTGAAGTATTTCGACGGGTCGATTCAGGAGATTGAGAGGATTCCTGAGGAGCTCAAGAGGGTGTACCTCACGGCGTTCGAGATTGAGCCTGAGTGGTTGATGGAGTGCGGAAGTCGTCGTCAAAAGTGGATCGATATGGGCCAGTCCTTGAACCTCTATATCGCAGAGCCGAGCGGTAAGAAGCTTCACGAGATGTACATGTCAGCGTGGAGAAAGGGGCTCAAGACGACCTATTATCTGCGTTCGCTCGGAGCTACGCAGATTGAGAAGTCGACGACCGACATCAACCGTCGCGGGCTTCAGCCTCGATGGATGAAAAACAAGTCTGCTTCGGCGGAGGTGTTGGTCGAGCGTAAGGTAGTTGAGGAGATCGTTCCTCAGGCGCAGGACAAGGCCACGCTTGAAGTACCTAAGGTATGCGGTCTCGATGGAGATTGTGAGAGCTGCCAGTAAAGTTCAAAGGGTTAAAAGAAAGCAGGCCGGTACCCGGGTAGTTGGCGAGAACGGGCTGCGGTTATAAAGGTGTAAAGGAGAATTGCGATGTCGACGTTTAACGATTGGGATTCGGAAAGCTCATTGAGCGGATCAAGCGGAAATTTAGTAAGTGATGTCGGAACGCGTGTACGCGTCGAAGACAAGCGACTGATCAACTGCGCCGCTGTAGACGTAAATCAGCTCATGCCGCTCAAGTACAAGTGGGCTTGGGAGCACTACCTCAACGGATGTGCCAACAACTGGCTACCGAGCGAAGTGCCGATGGGCAAGGACATAGAGCTGTGGAAGTCCAACCGTTTGAGCGACGATGAGCGTCGGGTCATCATGCGCAACCTTGGCTTTTTCAGTACAGCGGAGAGCCTCGTTGGAAACAACATCACGCTCGCGATCTTCAAGCATGTGACCAACCCTGAGTGCCGCCAGTACCTGCTGCGCCAAGCATTCGAGGAGGCTGTTCATACGCACACCTTCCACTACATCGTTGAGTCGCTCTCGCTCGATCAAGGCGAGGTCTTCAACATGTACAACGAGGTGAACTCGATTAACGACAAGGACCAGTTTGAGATGAAGCTGACCCAGGACGTGCTTCGCTCCGACTTCTCGACAGCTACCTTCGAAGGCGCACAGAAGTTCCTCGAGAACTTGGTCGGCTTCTATGTGATCATGGAAGGTATCTTCTTCTACAGCGGCTTCGTGATGATCCTTTCGTTCCATCGCCAGAACAAGATGACCGGTATCGGAGAGCAGTTCCAGTACATCCTGCGTGACGAAAGCATTCACTTGAACTTCGGTATTGATCTGATCAACACGATCAAGGCTGAAAACCCACAGCTCTGGACGCCAGATTTCCAGGAGCTGCTGACCGACAAGATCCGTCAAGCTGTCGAGCTCGAGTATGCGTACGCAGCAGACTGCTTGCCGCGTGGTATCCTAGGTCTGACAGCTCCGATGTTCCGTGATTACGTTCAGTATATCGCTGATCGTCGTTTGGAGAGGATCGGACTCAAGACTCAGTACGGTTCGAAGAACCCCTTCCCGTGGATGAGCGAAACTATCGACCTCGGAAAAGAGAAGAACTTCTTCGAGACGAGAGTTACGGAGTATCAAACTGCGGGATCCCTTAACTGGTAAGGGCTGTCGCGATAGGTGACGCTAAAATGCGGTGCCCAGGAGGTTTCTGGGCACCGCTTTTTCATTTCGCCTTCCCCATTCGAGCCTCACTCTCTTTGAGGGGTTCCCTTTTGCCCCCCTTCACGCCATATTCGCTACTGACCCCGGTCATGCGGGTGTTTTCATTCGAGGTACCTTGTATGCGAATTATTCGACTGGTTGCTGTTGCTGCCGCTCTCTTTAGCGCCTCATGTGCACCGGTAAAAATTCGAACCATCGACCCGGCTGATAGTTTGAGAGAGTTTCGGCAAGACATATTATCTTCCGACAAATTCAGTCCTCTTACTAGTCAAGCTATCCGCAGCTTTGGGCTTACCCAAGAGGGGGTCCTCGAAAATGGCGTTGCTCCGGAATACTATGCCCAGTTCGCGCAATTCTCCGACAAGGCGGATCTGAATTACATCGGCAGCGAGGTGTTAATCGGCAGGGCTCAGCGAATGGAGGCAATAGACCCTGTGAAGGCTGTCGCCCTTTATATGCTCGCGGCAGACCTGGCCAGCCAAGGGTTCTTTCTCTCTGAGTGTCGCTACCCCCTCGATATCCGTTGCGATAGCTTTAAGGTGTTTTATGATCGAGCCGTACGCGGTGTTGTGTCATATCTGAGCAAAAACAACTGGAGCGACGAAGCTATTCGGGATCTTCAGACACCTCTTGGACAAAAGTTCTCCTTCTCTCTCTCTTCGAACACTAAGTACGAAAATCCGAAGGAGTACGACACTATTACTCCCTCAGGTTCGATAGGGCTGGAGGGGCTTGCTAACCGCTATAGACGCACCGGAGTAGGGGTGAGTCTAACCGCATGTCGTGCACGGCGTGACAACAGCAAGCAGGAGCAATATCTGCCTCGAGTGGGGGTGTGTCTCCCGCTAACCGCTCTTCTGCGTTACCCAAACGGAGGGTGTAGCGATACAAGTTGCCCTGTTACTCTCGAAATTCACAACGTGCTCTCTGCTGAGACGACGACTATCAATGGTCAAAAGCTTCCACTAGCCGCCGATTTCACTGCGCCATTTGCCCAGATGATAGAAAGAACGCAGATAGGAGCATGGCAGGGGCTATTCAGTGCTTTGCAGGGTAACGAGGAGCTACTCAAGGACACAGGCTTTTACACCGTTGAGCCCTACAATTCGGGGAAGATTCCTCTCATTACCGTTCACGGACTCTTCTCGAATCCTCTCACATGGATGGGGGTTCACAATGACCTCATGGGAGACGCAGTCATCCGCGAGCACTTCCAAGTGTGGCACTACCTCTATCCGACGAATCTCCCTATCATCGAGAATCAAAAAACCTTCCGAGAGAAGCTCGATGAACTCCATGCCTATCTGAAAACGAACGCCCCTGCCGGTACGCATGTGCCGGGCATGGTTATCATCGGTCACAGTATGGGTGGTATCTTGACGCATACGGCAGTAGCGAAAGACAGTGAGGCGCTCAAGAATTACTTCTTTGAGAATCCAAGTAAGGTGGCCGATCTGGATACAGAGACACGCGAGGCGCTCTCTACGTACATGGACTTTCAGTCCAAGCCATATGTCGAGCGTGCCATCTTTGTGGCTGTTCCTCATCGAGGAAGCGACATCGCAGACAATTGGGTTGGTCGTATAGGCCGAGCCCTGATAACTCTGCCTAAGACCATTTTGACAAAATCTACCGCGCTTACCCGCAGTATACGCAATATAATACGACCTGATTTACGCACTGAATTTGATTCCGGCGAGCCCTCGAGCATCAAAAGTCTTTCGAAGAGGAATCCAGGGTTGATCGGTATCTCTAAACTTCCGATTGACCCCCGGATCCCGTACCACTCAATTATCGGAGACCGTGGTAAGGGCGACACACCGAACAGCTCTGACGGGGTCGTTGAGTATTATAGCTCTCACTTAGAGGGGGCTGTTTCGGAGCTCATTGTGCCCGCGGACCACACGGCTCATGCGCATCCTCTTGCAGTGCAGGAGATTCGAAGAATTCTGCGCTTGGATCTGAAAGAGCGCGGTGTTACTAACGTACCGGTTTCCACAAACGCTCAAGGAAACAAGTCAAAGTAAGGAGAGCACCTCTCTGTTATCATGAAGGCAGTTGTCTCGAAGCTTCTGTGGGTTGTCTTGGTCGTTGCCCTTGGCGGGTGGTGTGTGCTCGTCTTGCTTTTTTCGCCGGCTCTCCCCCAACCGTTGAGAGTGCTGGCTGCCGTGGTCGCGGGCGTGGTCCTACTTTTATCGCTCTTTCGTTGGAAGCAGCGCGCTAAGCTGAGATTGGCGTCACTGCTAATCTTTGTCGGAACAGGCGCATTGTGGGCGTCCATTGAACCGAGCAACGAGAGGGATTGGACTCAGGATGTGACGAAAGCTCCGTGGGCTGAGATTAACGGTGATGAGGTTACGATCCATAATGTACGCGCCTTCAACTATCGCTCTGAGGAAGACTTTAATCCGATTTACGAAGATAGAACGTTTAATCTGAACAACCTTACAGAGGTAGATATCGTTGCCTCTTATTGGGCTGGAAAGGCGATCGCTCACATCATGGTGAGCTTCGGCTTCAATGATAAGGACTTCGTAGCTGTATCGATAGAAACCAGGAAGGAGAAGGGAGAGGCGTATTCTGCCATCAAAGGCTTTTTTCGTAATTACGAGCTGACCTACGTCGTAGCTGACGAACGCGATGTTATCGGAGTACGCACAAACCACCGCAAGCCTGCCGAACAGGTGTATGTGTTACGAACTCGGATGTTTCTCGGTAACGGCAGAAAGCTCTTCCTAGGCTACATGAATAAGATCAACCAGCTTCGTGACCGTCCCGCATTTTACAATACGTTCACCACGAACTGTACTACTCAGATTCTGTCGCACGTACAGGCCTTCGGAGTCAAAGCTGCATATACGTGGAAGATCCTCCTAAGCGGCTATGTGCCGGAGTATCTTTTTGAGGGAGGTAGCTTGATGCCGGGTCTTTCGTTGGAGGAGATTATGAGCCGATCGTTAGTGAACGAGAGAGCTCAGGCCACAGGATCGAGTCCTGATTTCTCGGTCAAGATACGTGAAGGTATTCCGCATCCCGCTCCGAGGAGTGCGCCGGCCGATTAGGCAGCTAGCCTCGCTTCAAAAGTAGGAAGCCACCGACCAACAGCAAGCAGCCGATCAGCTTTGGGATCGTAAATGCTCGAACCGGAAATCCGAGGAACCCATAGTGATCAATGATGATCGAAGCGACGATCTGTCCGACGATTATCAATCCCATCAGAACAAGCGCCCCCAGATCCCGGCCAGCGAAGGCTACAACTGCGACAAAGGTCGCGCCTAAAAAACCTCCAAACCATGCCCACCAGGGGGTGCTCGAGAGCGCCTGTTGAGAAGGCAGCGGAATCCGCATCAGCATGACAAAGACAAAGAGTACGAACAATCCGACTGAGAAATTAACTGATGCCCCCAAAACAGCATGGCCTAGTGACGATCGAAGCTGGGCGTTCATAGCTGTCTGAATGACAGTGCCGGCTCCGGCAAGGATGACAGCTACGATTAAGAGAAGTTCCATACGAGACTGATTCTCCAAAGGACGAGAATTTTTTGATTGAGAGCATGAAAGATACTCTTGCAGGGGGTTCTTGGATACGGATCTTTTCGTGAGGGATTTTTGACTCGGGAGATCGTCCGGTATGTATTTCCGGGCGCCTCTGAGTGACGAGTGGGTAATTTTAACCGACAGCGGCTCCTTACGGCCCTGGCTCCGACACCGTAGCAGGAGATGCTCAGAGAATGAGAATAAGTCGAGGTTTTGCTCACTATCGGGGTGTGATACTAAAGCTTTGTGACAGAACAATCTCAAAACGACGACCGCGGCGCGTTGGTGAAATTTCTCGGCACTCTTCGTTATACCAAAGGCTTCGAGCCGATACGCGACCTTGTGCGCATAGTACCGAAGGGTTTGTTTGTTGACGAACGAGGTGTCGAAGTCATTATTGAGCTGTATCGAGCGTGGATCCTCGAAGAAAGCAAGGGCGTAGCTCAAAAGACTCACGAGAAGTGCCGCCAGCGACTCTTCGGGGACAATCAGTTGGGACGTCAATATTTGGTTGAGGGGAAGAACGTTCTCGCCGGTTTTCTCCTTCCTATTCCGCTCTCTGATCCTCAGCAATTCGGCTTGCCGTATTATCTTGGCTCTCTCCTCTCGACACAGAATTACCTCCATCCCGGCGATCCTCTGTTGAGGAACATCAAGGGGGTCGAATTGAAGCAGGGCAAGGGCGGGCTCGAGGCCATCGTGCAACGCAGGGGAGGTACTCTCACAGTGCCGGATGCGATTTTGAAAAGCTTTTTCAATCTGGCGAGCTCTTCCCGATTTCTTCAGAGACGCTATCCGGAGATCGAGAGAAATCTCTCCGTATGTTTGCGAACTTTGGTCGGCCTTGCCCGCCGTGCACGAGCTGTTCCTCGTTCGTTCCCGCTGATCATTCCTTTTGACGTAGGGGCCTCGAAGGCAAAGAGTGTGCGAGCAGCGGGTAAATTCCTCTTTATCGAAGAGAAGGCGACGCTGCTGCGAGTTATTGAGCTCAACGGAAGAAATCTAAGTAACTTTCTTAGGGAGGAGTTGATGCGAGCGCCGAGAGAGAAGCTCGGTTCCTTCAAACTTACTCCTAAACACCGCGATCTGATGGGTTTCTACGAAGCTCGCGGTCGCCGCAGTTCGATTCACGCTCGCGCCTATGCAGAGTTCGCGGAGCTTATCAGACGCGCGCGCGAGCCGCGTGAGCGATTCTCGGGTTGGTTTACCTCGGCTGAATGCTTCGAGAGGTTCGCATCCTTTTATCAACTCGCACAGCCGATTGAGAAGGGAAAGATATCCGGAGCTTTGGATCGCTTCGGGGTGAATGGCGACTCGTTCAAGATTTACGGTGGTTGGATCTTCGTTCTCTCGCGCGAGCAGACAGTTATGCGAGTGATAGCGAAGCATATTCGATTGCCAGGGCATAGACGTTAGTCAGGGTGCTTGAAACCTGCTGAAATGACGTGGTGCGACTGTCTTTGAGGTGTGTGTATCAAATGCGGTAACTGTTGCGTTCACACGGCAGCCAGCCTTACGGCGCGCGCCGGAGAGGGACACGTTACGGCTTTGTAGTTTTGAGTCGTTGGTTGCATCCGCCATTACCTCAGAGAGCGGATCTTGCTCCCTCTCCGCGACACCAAACGAATTGAGGAGGTGCGGACAGGAATATACCCGCTCAAAAAGCTCGAACACTCTTTTCCTCCGCATTCACAATCCAAGGAGCGAATTTTCTTGACCTGGGAGTGCCCGTGCAGGTAGCATCCGAGAGATGGACGTGCGATTTTCCTCCCCTTTCTTCTCTTCCTGGTGGGCTTAGGCCCTTACATATCCTCCTTCCCTATTAAAGCTGCCCTCTGTTTTTAGTCTCTCTTCTGAGAGTGTTTTCTCATGAAAATCAATACCTTATGCCGTACGGTCATCGCCGACCTAACGTCTCCAGTCGCCGTCTATGCACGACTACGAGACCGCCACCCGCACACGTTTTTGCTGGAGAGCTCGGATTTTCACGGTGCGGATGATTGTCGCTCCTTTATTTGCTGTGACCCGATTGCGGAGTTTATCGTCGAGGGGGATGAGTATTCAGTCTCCTATCTCGGAAAGCGAATGGATCCACAGCCGCTCGAGAAAGCAAGTGGCTTGAGCCGAGTACTTTCTGATTTCCTGGGATCGTTCGAGCTGCAAGAAACGCCGCTTCCCAAAGGAGTAGTAAATGGAGCGTTCGGCTACATCTCCTGGGATGCGATTGAATACATGGAGAACATCACACTTCAGTGTCCTATAGACTCGAATTTTTCGATTCCTAAGGCGCGTTTCATGGTCTTTCGCTATGTGATGGCGTTCAATCACTTTCGTAACGAAGTGCACATCCTCGAGAATCGCGTCGATGGGGAGGAGTACGGCGGGTCTTACGAGGATTTTGTGCGAGCCGCCTTCGAGAGCTCCGTCCGAACCTATCCCTTTCGTCTACAGGGAGAGGAGGACTCGGTGCTCTCGGATGAGAAGTTCCTCGAGCTAGTGTCGACATGCAAAAAGCACATAGCGCGTGGAGATGTGTTTCAAATCGTGCCGTCACGGCGATATTTGCGACGCTTCGAAGGAGATGATTTTCAGGTCTATCGGGCCCTTCGCTCGATAAACCCTTCCCCATACCTTTTTTACTGTGACTTTGGTGGATACAAGCTCTTCGGATCTTCTCCCGAGGCGCAGATCGTCATTCGGGATGGAGAAGCTGCTATCTTTCCGATAGCGGGCACTTATCCTCGCACCGGCGACGACGAGCTCGATCGGATTCGTGCTCAGCAGCTGCTCGAAGATCCAAAGGAGAATGCGGAACACTGCATGTTGGTCGATTTAGCTCGTAATGATTTGAGTCGCCACTGCCGCAATGTAAGGGTACCGAAGTATCGCGAAACGCAATTCTTCTCGCACGTCATTCACTTGGTTTCTACGGTGACGGGATCGTTGACGGATTCGAACTCTACATGCCAAGTAGTCGGCGACACATTTCCACTGGGAACTTTGTCAGGTGCTCCCAAGCACAGAGCGATGCAGATCCTCGATCTCAACGAGCCCGTCCGTAGAGGTCACTATGGTGGATGCGTGGGCTTGCTGGGGTTCAACGGCGATGCAGTTTTAGGGATTATGATTCGATCGTTTCTGAGTATCAGAGACACCCTCGTATATCAGGCAGGAATGGGAGTTGTGCATGATTCTATACCGGAGAGCGAGTTGAACGAAGCACATGCGAAGCTCGCAGCACTGAGAGCAGCGCTTCAGAAAGCTCAGGAGATTTAAGGATATGAAGATCTTGATGGTGGATAACTACGATTCCTTCACCTACAACGTCGTGCACATGCTCGAGTCGTTCGGTGGGGTGAAAGTCGTTGTCAAACGTAACGATGCGGTGTCGGTTCAAGAGGCCTTGAGCTTTGAGAAGATAGTTCTGTCACCTGGTCCAGGGCTTCCCTCAGAGGCAGGAGCAATGCCTGAGATAGTCAGAGCGTGTGCCGCAACCAAGAGCATTCTCGGGGTTTGTCTAGGACATCAATGCATCGGCGAGGTATTCGGTGGCGAGCTGTTCAATCTTCCCGTGCCGTTGCATGGGAAGGCTACGCCGATCCAGATCGTCGATCGTGACGAGACGCTCTTCAAAGGTCTGCCTGAAACGATCTCAGTAGGTAGGTACCACTCATGGGTTGTCAAAAAGGAGCTTTTCCCGACTGAGCTACTCGTCACCGCCGCAGATGCGGATGGAGAGGTTATGGCGCTACGCCACCGCACCTTCGATGTTCGAGGAGTGCAGTTTCATCCCGAGTCGATCCTCACTGAAACGGGTCGACAGATACTCGAAAATTGGATCTCACATGAAAAAACTGCTTGAGGAGTTGATACACGGCAAGCGGCTTTCTGTCGAGGAGAGCCGAACCTTGATGCACGAGGCGCTACGCGAGCCGGTGAACGAGCCCCAGATGGCCGCCCTGCTCATGGCGTTCCGTATGAGGGGAGTAACCGTCGACGAGCTCGATGGGTTTTCATCTACACTGATAGAGCTGGCAGCGAAAGCCGATCTCTCGGAGTTCGATGTCGTCGACGTGTGCGGAACGGGAGGGGACCACAAAGGAACCTTCAACATCTCGACCACCGTCGCCTTCGTTCTTGCAGGCGCCGGCTACAAGGTCGCAAAGCACGGAAACTATGCTGTGAGCTCCATGTGCGGATCGTCAAACGTATTGGAAAAGCTTGGCGTTCGTTTTACCAACGACCGTGATGCGCTGCGTCGATCACTCGAGAGAGCGGGTGTATGTTTTCTCCATGCGCCTCTGTTCCATCCTGCCCTCAAACGCGCAGCGCACGTGCGGCGCGAGCTCGGTATTCGAACTGTCTTTAATATTTTGGGACCGCTCGTGAACCCGGCTAATCCGACCTTTCAGATGAACGGCGTGTAC
Organism: Bdellovibrionota bacterium; assembly: GCA_044351795.1. GTDB lineage: Bacteria > Bdellovibrionota_C > UBA2361 > UBA2361 > OMII01 > OMII01. Next base: position 34,375 of record JBILFA010000015.1, read on the forward strand.
GACTTGGAGTTGCTCAGGTTGTATTCGTACCTGCTTTCCCGGCGAGGGATAAGATTCGGAGTAGTACACAGCCTCGATGGATACGATGAGCTCTCACTTACCGGCTCTGCTCGGGTGGTGTGGAACTTTGGAACACGCGATGTGTCGCCACACGATCTCGGATTGGCCCTGATTGCTCCGGAGGAATTGCGAGCACACGGAGGAGCGGAAGAGTCAGCGGCGTTACTCCTTTCGGTGCTGAATGGTCGAGGAACCGCGGGGCAAGAAGCAGTTGTCATTGCCAATGCAGCTTTGGCTATGTGGTGTCGAAACGTAGATCATTCGATCGAGGAGTACGTGCAGACGGCACGCGAGAGTATCAGGAGTGGTGCGGCACGGCGCGCACTTGAATTGAGTACGCAGGAGTAGGAGCAGGGCATGCTAAATGAAATCGTAAGTCACAAGCGCAAGGAAGTAGCAGAGCGTAGGGATTTGTATCCAGCGAAGCTCCTCGAGAAGAGTATCTTTTTCCAAACTCCCTGTGTATCGCTCACCGCGTATCTCGGACGCTCTGATATGGCTGGAATAATAGCCGAGATAAAGAGACGATCGCCCTCCAAAGGTGTGTTCAAGCACGCTCTCTCTGTAGAGCAGCTTTCTATCGGATACATGCAGGCTGGCGCTTCAGCGCTCTCTGTGTTGACGGACACGGCATATTTCGGCGGCACTAACGACGATATCGTCACAGCTCGCACGTTCAACTTTTGTCCGATCCTCCGTAAGGATTTTACGGTCGATGAGTATCAGGTCATCGAGGCCAAGTCGCTCGGAGCGGACGCCGTCTTGCTGATAGCAGCAGTGCTTTCTCCGTCCGAGGTCAAACACCTAGCGACGCTAGCTCGGTCGCTCGGCATGGAGAGTATCTTGGAGGTCCACTCAGAAAGCGAAATCGACACACACACCTGTCCCGAAGTGCAGATGGTGGGGGTAAACAATCGAGACCTGAAAACCTTTACCGTGGATGTAGAAACCTCAGTGCGGCTAGCTTCGCAGATTCCTGAAACATTCACAAAGATATCTGAGAGCGGCATCTCTGATGCTGACGTCATACGTCGCTTGAGGCAGGAGGGGTATCGAGGCTTTTTGATAGGCGAGGCGTTCATGGCCTCAAGTGATCCTCAAGCCGCGTGCAAAAAACTCGTCAATGCTGTAGGGGTCGCAGCATGAGAGTGGAAGCACCCCTAGAGGTGAAGATCTGCGGCATGCGTGAAGCGATTAATATCGCGCGCGTTGCGGAGCTATTGCCGGACTATCTGGGGTTTATCTTTGCACCTGAGTCCCCTCGCTATGTGGGCGATCGCCTCAAAAGAGAGACTATTGATTCCTTACCTCCTTCGGTATCTGCCGTAGGAGTATTTCGGAATCAGACAAGTGAGTTCGTCGTGGACTGCGTACAGAGGCTAGGTCTCCATGTGGTTCAGCTTCATGGAGCCGAAGATGTTGAATTCGTAAAGGTGCTTAGAGATGGGGCCCCGTCACTTCAGATCTGGAAGGCAGTAGGGATCTCGTGCCGCGAGGATGTAGCAGCGCTCGCCGATAATCTTGGGGAGGTCGACCGACTCGTACTGGACAACGGTGCAGGAGGAACGGGTCAAACGTTCGATTGGCGATGGCTTTTGGAATACGAAGTTCCCGTTCCTTTTGTCTTAGCGGGAGGGTTAGGAGTAGAAAACCTCGAGGCAGCCTTAAAGATTGCAGAGGAGGTTCGAACTCTGGCGGCGTTTGACCTCAACTCTCGTATTGAGTCAGAGCCGGGAATTAAGGATGTCGAAATGGTGAAGAATATCTTGAAGAGGGTGAGGAATCAGCCATGAACGTTTCAGAGAGTGGGTTTTTCGGTGATTTCGGAGGGGCATACGTTCCGGAGATGCTGTATCCGAATGTGCAGGAGCTTCAGGAGCGGTATAGGGAGATCACGGAATCGACGGAGTTTAAAAGCGAATTCAATTCGCTGCTTCGTGATTATGCGGGTCGAGCAACGCCGCTCTTTCATGCCAAGAGGCTCTCGGAGCTGTATGGCTGTGAGATACTGCTCAAGCGTGAGGATCTCCTCCACACAGGATCGCACAAAATCAACAACACGATCGGCCAGATCCTTCTTGCTCGGATCCTCAAAAAGCAGCGCATCATCGCAGAGACAGGGGCCGGACAGCACGGAGTGGCAACCGCGACCGTATGCGCGTTGATGGGAATGCCGTGTGTGGTGTACATGGGCGAAGTTGACATGCAGCGTCAGGCTCTCAACGTGGCGCGGATGCGCTTGCTTGGAGCAGAAGTTCGTTCCGTTATTAGCGGGAGTAAGACCCTCAAAGATGCCACCAACGAAGCGATGCGTGATTGGATCGCAAATCCGAGGGACACTCACTACATTATCGGTTCGGTAGTCGGTCCTCATCCCTTTCCAGACATGGTAGCTCGCTTCCAATCAGTAATGAGCGCCGAGATCCGTTCGCAATGCGAGGCGCTTGGAGGTAAGAAGCCCACGCACATCGTGGCGTGCGTGGGTGGGGGAAGTAACGCCATGGGCGCCTTCTACCACTTCATTGACGATGTGGACGTAGCTCTAATTGGTGTGGAAGCAGCGGGTTGCGGACTGGCCAGCGGGCGATCGGCCGCTACAACGGCTCTCGGTCGAAGCGGTATCTTACATGGGAGCCGCACCCTCTTCATGCAGACTACAGATGGGCAAGTAGAAGAGGCACACTCGATCTCTGCCGGGCTCGATTATCCGGGGATCGGACCGCAGCATGCGCACCTCCACACGATTGGTCGCGTAAGGTACGTCAGTGTCACCGATCAGGAGTCGGTCGAGGGAGCGAGAATTCTCGCCCAGCATGAAGGGATCATCCCGGCTCTAGAGAGTGCTCATGCAGTGGCGCATCTCCGCACCATGCCGCTCGAGTCAACTGATCGAGTCGTTGTGATCGTATCAGGTCGTGGGGACAAGGACATGGGAACATATGCCGAGGCTTTCAAGGTAGGAGGAAGCAATGACGTCAGGTAGGTTTGAAACGTTGCCGAGCAGGCGGGCGCTATCGATATTCTTTACGGCAGGATATCCACGTCTCAACGACACGATGAACATCCTCAGTGCTTTAGGTAAGGCGGGGGTGGATATGGTTGAGGTGGGCTTTCCCTTCTCGGATCCCGTGGCCGATGGCCCTACTATCCAGGCGAGTAATTTATCGGCACTCGCCGGTGGTATGAATGTAGAGGTGTTGTTTCGACAGCTCGAGGGGCTACGTGAGCATGTGTCGATACCGGTACTTCTCATGGGGTATCTCAATCCTGTCGAGCAGTTCGGTGTTGAGCGCTTTATCGCTAAAGCGAGTGAGTGTGGTGTCGATGCGCTCATTTTGCCCGATATGCCCTTCGACGAGTATCGATCGCGCTACAAGCCCTTGTTCGAGAAGTATGAGGTAAAACCGGTTTTTCTTGTGACGTCACGCACCGAGGAGAAACGTATCAGAGAATTCGACGCCGAGGCCCCGGCTTTTCTCTACGTGGTTTCGTCGGATGCGATAACGGGCAGTCAAGCTCACATTACAGAGCAACAGGATGCTTTCTTCCAGTGGCTTCGAGGCTTGAACCTGGCGAGTAAGCTCATCGTAGGCTTCGGAGTGACCGATCGGACAAGTTTCGAGAGTGTCACGCAGCACACGCATGGTGCGATTATTGGGAGTGCATTCGTGCGAGCACTAGCTGATATCGCCCCTGGAACGAGCGATTCCGAGAGCGATCCTCGTGAGTTGGGGCGTCATATTTCGGATTTTGTAGCACAGTATCGGTAAAGCAAGATGATAATCACACTGAAGCCCGACATTTCCACAGATCAGATAAAAGCCATCGAGGAATTCCTCGTAAATATCGGCTCGCACGGTACGAGGGTGAAAACCCAAACTGCTCTCTACGTAGTCGCGATAGGCTCTCGAGAGTTCGACATCCGTCTCGTCGGCCACATGCCGGGAGTTCAAGATGTGCACCGCGTGAGCGACGTATACAAGCTCGTCTCACGAGCATGGAAGGTGCATCCGACAGTCATCGACCTCGGCGATGGGGTGGTGATAGGTGAGGGAACACACACCATCATGGCTGGCCCCTGCTCGATAGAGAGCGAAGAACAGGTCGTCAATACCGTGGATTTTCTGGTGGCCAACGGTGTACGTGTCATGAGAGGCGGCGCCTTCAAGCCACGCAGCAGTCCGTACTCCTTTCGAGGCTTGGGACTCGAGGGGCTCAAGATGTTCTCCTCAATTGCTCATGCAAAAGGAGTAAGGGTGATTACGGAGGTTCTCGATGCCTCGCAAATAGCTGCGATGTACGACTTCGTGGACGTCTATCAGGTCGGCGCGCGGAACTCTCAGAATTTTAGCCTCTTGGATGAGTTGGGGAGAGTTGATAAACCGGTTCTTATCAAACGTGGCATGTCTGGGACGCTCGAAGAGCTGTTGCAGTCGGCCGAGTATGTGTTCTCGAGGGGCAACGAGCGTATCGTGCTGTGTGAGCGCGGTATTCGGACGTTCGAAAAAGCGTACCGAAATACACTTGATCTGAACGCAGTGCCGTATTTGAAGGAGAAGTCCCACCTTCCGGTGGTGGTCGATCCTTCTCACGGTATCGGTGTACGGAGGTGGGTGTCGGCGATGGCGTCTGCCGGTCTGATAGCAGGAGCAGATGGAACGCTGGTGGAGATTCATGAGGCTCCCGAGAAAGCGATGTCGGACGGTGCGCAGACTCTGAGCTTTCAAGAGGCCCAGGAGTTGTTTCGGCAGTTAGCAGCTCTATTTGAAACTAGGCAAAAGCTTGGGCTGTGACTCGCCTTTGTCATGAATCGGCTTATTTGAGAGAGCTTTCATGAGTCAATGTTATCAATGCGGTAGTCCCCAGGGCAGTGAGCTAAACCTGTGCCCGGATTGCATGCACGCTAACGAAAAAAAGCGTGAAGCTCTGAAAAAAAGTCTGCGACTAGGCGCCGACGATTCAGTCAACAGTGTTGTGAACAAAATCTTCTTCAGTCCGCGCGTTCAGGTGAACGTACTCGTGGTCGCTTGGTATCTGTTTACCTTTGCCCTGGTAATTCTGGGAATTGAGGTGGGAGTGCCGATAGGGGTTAGTCTGGTCATATCCACGTTGGTAATCTCAGTAGGGCTTTTTTTTGTAACGCTCATCTTCTCGTGGCTTAACCTCATGGTGTTTGATCCCTTGAAGGGGTTAATCGCCCTGGTGTTCCCATTTATGCTCTATCGCTTGTTTTTCCGCATATGGCGCTTTAGGTTCGTGAGCGAAGAGTGGTCGAACCATAAAGGGATAGTTTTGGCTCATCTTCTCTCTATCTTTTTGTTCTTTGGTGCAATCCAAATTATCCCGCTTGTCGGCAACCAAGCTATTCTAAGGGCGGACCGATTGTTTCAAAAAAACTACTCTTTCTCCCCGGTAAAGTACTTGATTATGGCTGGTGTCGTTGAGAAGGATTAGCTAGGGAGGAGAGCCAAAACAACGCTGAAGCGTTGTTTTGCCTTGCTTTCCTAGCGACTCGTACTAGATGGCTTCACGAGATGAGCCCGTGATATCAGGAAGCCGATTCTGTTCAGCCCACAGTTGGTGGACCTCGTAGCGGGAAAGAGCATCGCCGTCTAAGAGCTTGTAGGCGCTCATCATCAAGTCGTCTGACTCGACTCTTTGCTCTACTGATCCTTTTTCCGGCGCTAAAATTGTCATGATCGCTCTTTAGTGTGACGCTCCGCAAAAGGATATGGGGGGACCGGACCCGCGGTGTGCTCGAAGGTATAGGGGTATTTAGACGAATATTCCAGACGTCACTAATACCGACAGGAGCAGTCAGGCTCAGGATAGGGGTTTCCTCTACTGCGGCGGCCGGTGTGTCTTTCCGGCTGTCGAGGAATTCGCGAGCGAGTGTCTATGTCGGATAGAACCTACTCTTCTCAACCTCGACCATACCGACTATGCTCATCCAGCATCTTCAGCGGTGAGTGCTGAGCGTCTACCTTGTAACCGTGTTGGTGGAAAACGAGCCAGTCCAAGCGCGGGAATGTGGAGTCCTATGAACAGAGACGATCCATTTAGAGCGGTCAGGAAGGAGTACCGATCGGGGCAGCTTGTCGAGGAGCTGGTGGATCCAGATCCTTTGAAGCAGTTCAAAGTCTGGTTCGATGCCGTGATGTCATCCGAGGTCCTCGAGCCGAATGCCTGCGCTCTAGCAACGACTGGGCTCGACGCTCGGCCTTCCTTGCGAATGGTTCTCCTCAAGGGAGTCGATTCACGAGGAATGATTTTTTTTACCAACTATTCGAGCACAAAAGGTCTTCAGCTCGATTGTAATCCTCACGCCGCGATGCTTTTTTACTGGGCTCAATTCGAACGACAAGTTCGTATCGAGGGTGAGGTCGAGAAGCTCGACGAGGCCTTGTCGGACACATACTTCACTTCACGCCCCCGAGATGCTCAAGTGGGAGCGATCGTTTCGCGCCAAAGTGCGTCAGTGGAATCGAGGGCGGTCATAGATGAGGCGGTCGAGAGCTTTTCGAGCTCGCATCCGGATGAGCCGCTTCAACGCCCGTCTTATTGGGGTGGTTATCGTATCGTGCCTCGCAGCTTTGAGTTCTGGCAAGGGCGTGAGAACAGGCTCCATGATCGCTTGCGCTACATAAAAGACGCGGAGAAGTGGAGGATCGAGAGGTTATGGCCATAATGAATCGTTCAACAGCCGGTGTACGAACTGTTCTGTTAGGGGGTGGGTATACACTTCAACGTGTGGCGGAGCGCGTATCTCCGCCAACGTTTGTTATCACTTCACGAGATAAGGAGAGGTGCGATGCATGGCGAGCACACGGATGGAATGCCTGCCAGGTCTCTGTGGATGATAGAAATTCCGTCGTGAAGCTCTTCCATGAGTATCCCGAGATAGAAACCGTAGTAGATAGTGTTCCGCCTCTGCATGGGCATGGGGATCCGACTAGAGGAGTCGAGAGCGTAGTTGCTTCGCTGAGTGACACCAAGGTTAAGCGGGTGTTGTATCTCAGCACTACAGGAGTTTTCGGTCGTCGAGACGGTTCGATAGTTGACGAGGAATCTACGCCTGCACCCTGGAATGCGCAGGGAGAGGCGAGGTGGCGGTCTGAGCAGGCGTATCGTGAAAGCGGTCGTGCCGTCACGGCGTTTCGTTTGCCCGCCATCTATGGGTCTGATCGGGGCGTGTTGTTCTCGTTGAGAAACGGAACGTATCGCTTAATCGGGAACGGAGAGATATGGACGAATCGAATCCACGTCGAGGATCTCGCTTCTGCGATCGAGCTGGCTCTTGGGGTTGCTGATTTACCGGAGGTGCTGTGCATCTCTGATGATCGACCTGCACAGGCTAAAGAGGTTGTTGAATATGTGTGCTCGCGTGAAGGCCTTCCGTGGCCTGCCTCCATAACCGAGGATGAAGCGCTGCGCAGGGGGGCGTATACGATGCTCTCGAACCAACGCGTGCGTAACGACCGAATGAAGGCAGTGCTCGGCATCTCTCTGCGCTATCCGTCCTATAGAGAAGGGCTTTATTCGAGCTAAAGCCGGACGTCACGTGCAGGCGTCACTGGCATTGTTATGATTGCTAAGAAGATCAATCGCTTTTTTGTAAGTAGTTGAAGAGTGGTAGTTTCCTGACCAGCGGTGCTGACAGAGCTGCCGAGATTGATCGGATTGGAATTGAAATGAGTGGTGTGTATGCCCGGGCGAGGGTTTCAAGGGTCCAAGCGGCGTTGAAGCTGTGCTGCTAAGCTGCGAAAAGTAGGAATTCAGATACACGTCTCCCGCTCCGTCACCGAGTAAGCGGGGTTTAGAATGCATCAGGGGATGGTTCGACGTTGCTCACCACGAGAGGCTCGAAGGAGTCGTAAGAGGGTAGTTCATCAACAGCCTCTACGGTATCGATGAACTTTGGGATGGGTGGAGGAGCGTGAAAGTCAGGGATCCCGTTTGGCTGAGCGTTCGACCGAGCTCACGCCGAGGTCTCAGTCGAGTCGAGCTCGGGCCGAAGGCTGGCACTCGAGAGGATCCACCTCGTAGATTCTCTTTATGCACGCGGCCCAACTACTCTGACGGAACTCACGACGGTAGTCGCTCTCTTGTTGCTCGGCAGCAGGAGCGAATTTAGCGCGTTCACCCCGTCGCCTACAGGAGTACCTTGCATAGTATCTGGTTATAGACTCAAACCCCAATCATAACGCCCATGTTGAGACGATAGAGATTACGTATCCGTATCACCCGCAGTGTGGCACGGAAGTTGTTGTGCACCGGCGACGTAAGCGAGGGGGGCAAGAGGTGTACGACACTATCGACGTTCACGGCGGTAGCGTCGGAGTTCCTGTGTGGATGACTGAGCGTCGGTGGCGCAGCCTGCGAGTTATCGAGCGGGCGATACTGCCCGTAGAGGTGCTTAGAGCGCTAAGAGAATTGCTGCTAAGTCAGAAGAGTTGCTTGAATGCAGAGAAACCTGTGCATGGAGAGCAACGTAATGACGAAGAGGAGACAGCACACACTGCCATTCAGGCGGAAGATAAACAGCAGGCGAGTGAGTGAAGGAATCGAGACGGAGCTGGTGCGGCAACTGGCAGCACTTTTACTACAGGCGTTTGAGAGACATCAGCAAGGAGAGAAGAAATGGAGAAGATAACAGCGAGCCACCGTAACCGTCTGGCATACGTATACATCCGGCAATCAACTCTATCGCAGCTTCATAATAACGTAGAGAGTAGACGGGTACAGGAGCGACTAGTTGAGCGGGCACAGGTACTTGGCTGGGTAGACCCAAGAGTCATAGATGAAGATCTCGGGTACTCTGCAAGTGGGACAGTGCATAGGGTTGGTTTTGAACGGTTAATAGCGGCGGTGTGCGCAGGAGAAGTTGGAGCGATCTTTGCGTTTGAGGCATCCAGGCTTGCCCGTAATGGCAGGGAATGGCACACGCTTCTTGAGATGTGCGCAGTTGTAGACACGGTAATTATTGATACCGAGGCGGTGTACGACCCTAAACTGAGTAACGACCGGTTGCTGTTGGGGGTCAAAGGTACGTTAAGTGAGTTAGAGATAGGGCTGTTTAGAGCGCGGTCTCAGGCTGCTGTGAGAGAGAAAGCCAAGCGAGGGGAGTACTACGGCATAGTGGCGATTGGGTACCGGAAGACCAAGAGCGGACAACTAGAGAAAGAGCCAGATATCCGGGTGCAGAGTTCGTTAGAGTTTATTTTTCAGAAGTTTAGTGAGATCGGAAGTGCCCGCCAACTGGTTCGGTGGTTAAGGGAGGAGCAGGTTAAGATTCCTCGTAAGGAAACCATCTCAGATGATAGTGCAATAGTATGGAGCCTTCCTACACAGGCATCGATAACAGAGATCTTAAAGAATCCCGTCTATGCTGGCGCCTACGCGTATGGGAGGTCGAAACGCAAGACGGTGTTGGCCGATGGCAGGAAGCGGGTAGTAACACAACACTTTTCTGACCCTCAGGAATGGGGGATACTGATTAAGGAGCGCCATGCTGGGTATATTAGCTGGGAGCAGTACGAGAGAAACGTAGCGACGCTACGGCAGAATGTGCACATGAAAGGCTGCATGGAGAAAGGTGGCATACGGGGAGGAACATCGGTATTTGCTGGCATCCTGCGCTGCGGGACGTGCGGGCGCAGAGTATTAGTACACTATTCTGGCGCACACTCGCGCAGTATCCGGTATAGCTGCGCTACGAATTGTCGCCACGATGATGGCAAGCGCTGTATTTCATTTTCAGCGAATAATCTAGAAAAGACGCTCATACGGGAATTGCTTGAGACTGTAGCCCCGTTGGGAGTTACGGCGGCGTTGCAAGCAGCGGAGCAGCTGGCGAGAAAAGCGGGAGCTCTTCGAGAACAGCGAGAGCTTGAACTAACTCAGGCGCAGTATGAGAGCGAGCGAGCGTATCGACAGTACCAGGCAGTTGATCCGTTAAACCGGCTAGTTGCCAGCGAGCTTGAACGGCGTTGGAACATAGCGCTCCAAAGGGTTTCAGAGCTTCAAGAAGCAGTGAGGGCTTTTGGGAGTATCGATGAAGTTTCAGCCGAGGAAAAGGCGAGTCTAATGCAACTTGGAGATGATATATCGAGTATCTGGCATGATCCAGGAATATCACCTGAGGCTAGGAAACGGATAGCGAGAACGTTGGTTAAGGAAGTAGTTTTAATTGAGCAGGAAGGTAGCATAAAGGCGGTAGTTCATTGGCAAGGTGGAGATCACAGTGAGCACACCGTTAAGAGGTTATCGTATCGAGATAGTGCGTCTCCAACAGCGACGGATACAGTGGAGATAATCCGGCAATTAGCGCGGCAGATCCCGGATCGGTTTATCACCCAAGTTCTCAATAGATTAAAAATTCCCACAGCGAAGGGTCTCACCTGGAACGAGGCTAGAGTGCGTGCTATCAGGCATGGACACGAAATCAGTGTGTACCAAGAGGGGGAGCGTGAAAGCCGCGGGGAAGTTAATATGCTTGAGGCAGCCAGAGAGCTTGGGTGCCATAGAAGTGTTATCAGAGCGCTGATTGAAGGTGGTCAGCTACCCGCGACGCAGGCATGTTCTCATGCTCCCTGGGTAATCCGAAAAGAGGACCTGATGAGTGCTAAGATTCAAGAGATACTGAGACAGCCAAAAGGGAGAGTTCCGTGTCAAGAAAACGCAGATCAGCTTTCCTTGGAATTTCAATAACGTAGGAGCCAGTGCTTTATGAAGACCTTTTGCTCATACGTCTTCGGAATATGGCACGAGAGTTGAGCAAGGAACTCGAGAGCGTCGAACTTCCGCCTACGCCAAGGCTACGGCGAGACAGGCGTGAGCAGCGCCGCCCTTGGTGGTGTAGGTAACGATGTCGTCCTGTATTGAGAGCTTCTCCAGGGATATGGGAGATCGCTCGATGTAACGT
>JBILFA010000172.1:0-5133 GCA_044351795.1 Bdellovibrionota bacterium
TTGGAGCTAAAGGTGTACCCAAGTAACTTACGCTTCCAGGGTCTATCAACCGCGCTCTTTCCCTCGTTGACCTTGAGTTTGAGTCGCTTCGTGATGAACTTCGTAACAGATGCCATCACACGCTTACCTGCACTCTCGCTCTTAACGTAGATGTTTTGGTCATCTGCGTATCGAACGAATTTGTGCCCGCGATGCGTTAGCTCTTCGTCAAGCTCGTGCAACACAATGTTAGACAGAAGCGGCGATAGTGGAGACCCTTGTGGTGTCCCCTCTGTACGCGCGCTCACTAATCCACCTTCCATGATTCCTGCTGTCAGAAACCTTCAAATAAGATGTAGCACTCGCTTGTCACAGATATCCCGCGATAATCCCGCCATCAGTCGGTCATGGTGTACCCGGTCAAAGAATTTCTCCAGGTCAATATCTACCACCCACTCGTATCCCTCGCGGATATACGTTTGAGCCTGCATAATTGCCTGGTGCGCATTCTTCCTCGGACGAAAACCGTAGCTGTGCGGTGAAAATCGCGGGTCGTAGTGAGGAAGGAGTGCCTGCAAAAGTGCTTGCTGAATAAATCGGTCCAAAACAGTCGGGATACCAAGCTTGCGCACCCCGCCATCTGGTTTCGGTATATTCACACTCCTTACAGGTCTCGGGCGGTAGGCGTCGTTAGTCAACTTCGCCTTGATAGACGTCCAGTTGTCTCTTAGGTAGCGCGGAAGTTCCTCAACGGTCATTCCATCCACCCCTGGAGCGCCTCTATTGGCTTTCACCCTCTTCAGGGCTCGCTCTAGGTTCTCTTTCTCTAGTACCTCTTCTAGTAGTCGTTCACTCGCAAGGCTTTCCTTGTCAAACGCCACCATGTCGGATTCAGCGCCCGCATTACGCACCTCTAGGGCTTCACCCTGACCTGTGCCTTTCCGGCTAGACTCGCGTCTATTTCCTGCTACCTTTCCTGACATGAGTTGTCTGTCACATACTCGCCGTAACTATCTCCGTTCGAGCCTTCCCTATCCAAATCCTCGCAGCCGCAGCTCTCAGAAAGGAACAGGTACTATGCTCTCTGCCTTTCGACTACGCTCAAGGCACCCTGAGCCTGCCGAACGGGTGCTGACTTCTCCTGCATGGTCAGATGTAGTCACCTACATCTCAGCCAATTTCTGTAGCACGCTACTTCCCAGGGCGTGCAAGAGATCTCACGTGGTCAGCCCAGCGGGCTGATTATCCGCTTGCAACGCACAAGCGTTGCTGTACGTGTCAGTGCCACAGCTGCTGGAGTTTACAAAACGCGTCTCTTGAAGGATGGGTCTTTGCGATCCTAGGCCCGCTCTACACTGTATTCAATCTACGGGCGTCGTCACGCCTCAAATCCAGTTCGTGTACCTTGAGCTCGGCACCATCGCTACTTCAGGGCTTCCTTCAGACATCACCTCACGATGATACCCTTGCCTCCTTAGCTAAGCCTCCAACTCCTCCTGTCTTGACTAACGGACTTTCACCGTCAACGTTGATGTCATGCACGTCACACACGCTACCGTGAACGGCCGCGCTTCGCGGTCCGTTCCGTGGACTCGTTATACGCTGAATCAATCAAGCGTCCCGAGGCAAATTTATAGAGAATGCTTGATATTAGCGTCTGGTAAGGCATCCCTTCTTGCGCGGCACGCAGTTGTATCCCCTCCAGCACCCGGGCGGGTAATCGAATGTTGATGCGCTTATCCTTCGCAAGCGATGCCCGTGCTATCTTCTGAAATTTGTGTAGTTCAGCGGTTGTCGGGTCGGTAGATTGCCATTCTCCCCTCTCGAATGAATTGAGGATCTCCTGTTCTTCTTTATCGAGTTTACTCTTCTTCGGCATGTTCGACTCCTAGGTACTGCTTCGTAGCCTTTCGACTAGGAATGATTGTCTTGAGAAAAAACGAACTCTGGTCCTCTACGAACGGAACCAAGTAAACGTAATCAAGAAGCCTAACTACGAAGATTCTCTGATTCGGATACTTTGCCCGATTCGGATGTGCAACAATATCGAGCAGGTTGCCCTGCTCAATAGCCACCTCAATCTCCTCGAATGATACGCCCCGCTCCAATCGGAGAAACTCATTTTTACCTGCGTTCCACCGGAGCAGCTTCATATTCTCACAAGATATAGTTTATGACAACGTGTGCCTATTGTCTACATCTTTATTACAGGAGCGCAACGCCTCAAAATCCTTCGATTTTTGCCACCATACCTTGGCTTTTGGAAGCGATATCGTAGAAAGAAAGAACCCGAGAGTAGGGACGATGGCGTTTAAGGCATATTCCGTGTTTCCGAGCGACCAGAACACCAGAATCATAACGAGATAGGTCAATGCAAGGATGCTGACTTTGCGGGTGAGACTCAGCTCCCAAGCCTTTTCTAATTCAACTCGTCGATTCCTCTCCTCTATGGAAGATACGCGAAGAGCAAGTTGGGCGAGTTCGTTATTGTGATTCACGGGTATCCTTCGAGGTGAGCGTATAACGCTACGCTCTGCGGCGCGCCTTGCGCGTCCGCAGCAGAGTCTTGTTATGCCCGGCCGCTAGGATAAGAGAGCGTAGGGCGTCATTTACGGATGCAGAGTCTTTAAATATCTTGGCAATTTCAGGATCGAGAATCACCACATTTGAGCCTGCCTGATAACGCTTGAAGTATTTGCCCCGCACACCCTCAGAGAAGTCATATTCCTGCTTCATATCATCAGCCCTCGTATTGCTTCCGCTCCGCCCTGCTGGCGGGCCGAGCACTTAAAACTCTTATTCTATCATTTCTATCGGTATGTACCACCACTATGACAAACCGACCTGTTGCAGAGCGGCCGATTGTGACCAGCCTCTTCTCTCCGCTAACTACTGAGGATTCAATGGTAATTGCTCGTGGATCACCAAAAATAGTGGTGGCCTCTTCAAAAGAGATTCCATGTTTTTTGAGATTTGAGCGAGCCTTGGAGGCGTCCCATTCGAAGAGCAAAGTCATAATCCGACCGTATCATTAGCACGGCCTCTCTGACATACCCTTTAGAGGTACAGCATACCTACTCCGGTGACTATTCGAGCAGCCGACACCTGGAGCGCCAGCAAAAGATGGGCCTGCTGACCATGATTGTTATGCATCCCTCGCTATCAACCAACCCGTTTCATTGGATCCAAGCTCCTGATCTATCAGCGCAGCGTTTGGAATTGAGCGATATATGGTCTCAGTTGTTACCTTGGTTTGGCCAGGATCGAGAAGCTTCCCCACCTTTTCACCTTGCGGCATATCCAGCCCTATAAAACGAAAAATGTGTAGCAGTGCACTCCGATTTCTTTCTAGGTCGCCGGAGAATACGTCCTCGTAGAAGATTTCCAGAGTGGAAGTCGATGGCTTTCTTGATACAATTTCGCGATATACCGAGTCGAGCTCTCGGTAGTACTTGAGCGTCTCGCGCAGTTGGTCAACCGGCACGGGCTCGAGCGGCGCGACTTGACGACTTCCGCTCTTTTCGAGATCCGAGCTTTGCCAGACGTTCGTTTGGCGGGCGACAAACCCTGAAACAGCAGCCTGCAGGATATTCCGGCGGCTCAAGAATATGACTTTCATGTCATCCCTGGAAAGAAGCCGCTCGTAGAGGTTGTCAGGCAACTGATAGCTCAAGGTCTTGATCCCGGTATATCTCTGAAAGATCTTCGATAACTGTGCGTCCAGAACGCTCTCATCTTTGACAACATCAATATGATTTTCTTCCCCCGGGTACCAGGTTGCATGGCTCGGATGAAAGGGCTCGTGGCACATCCGGATCTCTGGGTGCAGGTTGAGAAGATGCATGAGCGAAGTGCTGCCGGTGCGCGCGTGAGCAAAAAGAACAAGTCGTTGGCCGTCGTTCATAAGAAGGTGTAGCTATCGCATAACGTCAAAACCATTCCGAAAAACAAGGAGCCCGATAGGGCGACGCGGTTTTTCTGGAATGTGTTGATTTGTTATGCGCTATTTCGTTCCTGCCGTGATTTTAGCGCGAACCAATCCCACATGTAACACCAAACAGGTGAAACAAAAAATCCCTAAAAACGACAAGATTGCAGTTCCGCTGTATGCCGCCGCATTATAAAAAGTGGCGAACCAATCAAATTCGGTCTCAGGAGACTTTGCATACCCTGGATAACCTTTAGACAGAAAGCCGACCCCCGCTAAAGTAGCAACTAAGAACATGCCTGCGATCGTTATGCGATCAAAAGCGCGAGCAACTTTATCTGGAAGTGCTTCAGTGAGTATGATTGTAATCGCTTTGCCCACGACCAAATAGGACAGAGCAGCTGTACCTATAGCTCCTAGGAACCAAACCATCAAATGCAGTAGTGCCATAAAACCTCCAAAAAAAATATCTTATTATAGTTATTCACACTGCCATAGATTACGGCGCATAACGCTTTTGCCAGGTGGTCGAGACGCGCCAGCGTCCGAGACTCCCCTGGGCGTGTTTGTTAGCCCTTACTATCGGTTACTATCTCTGAGTTTGTAATTCTTCTTATTACAACAGGAAAGTTAAAGTATTTATCGCCGGCAGTACTGGTAACCAGCCTAGCTTCCCCCTGCTGACCTGACACCTGCCCCACCTGAGAAGTTTTCAGGAGGATCTCCTCAGCAGATAAACCACTCACGCCGGAGCCCAACTGTTTGCACAAGAACAAAGCAAAATCGAAGCCGTTCGCAGCATGATTGATTTGAAAATCGTTACTAAAGGCGGCGAGGTATCGTGCTCTAAAGGTTGGGGAAACTTCATTATTGGCGAAAGTCGCCCCGACAAGAGTGCCCTTAGACTCCCGAACCTCTGTCATGCTCTCAAAAAAATCAGTGCCAAATATAGGTGCCTCAACTCCCATAGCTCGTAGTTGGACAGAAAACAAAGACACCTGACCTGATAGAAGGAATAGACCAACAGCGTCATAGGCTCTAACCTTTAGCTTGATTATGGAGGAGCGGAAATCCTTATCTCCAGGTTGAAACGAGTCTAGCAAATCTACCTGAAGATCCCCTGAAGAAGCTTTGAGGCCCGCATAAACAGCCTCAAGATATTGGTTGTCGGTTTTAAAGACTGCTACTTTTTGAAAGCCGCGGGCGCGCAAGTGGGCTGCGAGCAC
>JBILFA010000078.1:0-16483 GCA_044351795.1 Bdellovibrionota bacterium
CTCGTCCATTTTACCGCTCTGTGGTACGTCAAATCCCGAGAACGAGAAAATGTGCTTCAACGCCTCCCGATTTCTTTCCAAATCAGTCGAAAAGAGATCTTCATAGAAGATTTGAAGGACTGAGGTGCAAGGTCTCCTCGATAGGATTCGACGGTAAGCTGAGTCGAGCTCACAAATATACTGTACAGTTTAAGGATTAAACGCCTGCTGTCATTCATACAAGGGCTTGGCTACCTCGTAAAGTTTATTGGAGCAACCGTACACAGAATTGACACTCGATTACTACCACTGAGTGATCAGCTCGTAATCGTCGCTGCTGAAGGGTTTGGCCTCGGCGGTAGGGGACAAAGCTACCCACCTATAAACGACCTCAGAAGAGTTGTGAGATCCCTCTTGCACCAGGAATACTTGTCTACTTATGGCGAGACAACCGTCGGTTAATGCAGCACATGGGAAATCCCCTATCTTCTTGATGCTATGAGGAGGACCGACTCCTACGGTCCAGGAATAGAGTCTAGAAGGGCTTCGCACCAAAAGTACTTCGCCGTCGGTTGAGAACTCGACCTTGGCGACCTCAGATATGTTGTTCTCGAATACCTGCGAATCCACAAGGGTGAGGGATGGCAGGCTGTACAGATGCAGCAAGTAGCGGTTGGCTAGTCCATCCGAAAGATCGCCGATAGCAGCGACGAGATCACTGCGCGGTGAGATGGCTGCATCGACATATCGTAAGGAGCCTGGGACCGTGATGTGTGATTGTTCGAGGTTGTCGAGTTCGCCTAAGGTCCACCGTGCTACCTCAATCCGCACTCCCACCGAATCGCGCTGAGGAGGCGACAGTTCCCACGCGGAGTAACCACCCTCGGAAATCGCTACAAGCGAGTTGGTAATTGATCCGGTTATGGTATTGAAGGTCCACGACGGTGCCTTGCTGTGCAAGGTGAGACCGCCTTGAGGATCCTGTACCGGCACAACGGATGTATATCGACGTGGATGTTCAAACAGGAGCACGTTACGACCCGGTACCTCTTGCACAGTAGAAGCGGTGCTTGGAAAATCCAGCGCGTAATCCGGTGATATCTCAGCTCCGTCGGTTGAAATCCGCAGCCGAAGCAGATTTTTTCCATCTTTAGCAAAGTAAGAAAGCCCGCCGTTAGTCCAGGCTGCTTGCCACGCCCCTTCGAGCGGCTTTCCGAAGGAAAGGCGATCTCGAGAAAGTATCCATGGGCAGAGTTCGCGATCCGAATAGGCGATCCCTCGATATCCATCCCCGCATACAAAGGATATCCCAAGCGGCGGATGGGGTAGTTTCCCAACAAGAGTGGGATCTTCCGTTACGAAATGCAGGCAGCCCTTTGTAGTACGAAGAAGCAATGTCGACACGTCCGGACTACGGCTCACAACTGCTGCAAGGGAAGCTCTAATCCGCAGAGTTGTGTTGACGTGAAGCTCCCCCGAGAAGAGTGGGGCTTGCCCTACTTTCTTCAGGTCTCTATGGGGAAGAGCGACTGTGGGTTCGTTAAGGGCACGGTCCTGAAGCATAAAGTAGATCTCCGCACAGTCCGTGACAGCTCCTATGTCCGAGGTAACACTTCCTGCAGCGAGGATCAACGAGAAAGACTACCGCCTCAGTAGGGTCGTGCCTGCTGCTTAAAGCGAGACTGTAACGCAAACTGTGGATGATAGTTCATTGCAGCTGCACCTGCACGTGCTCGTAAACGTGCACCTACCCGGAATCTAAGCACTTTCGGGTACGTTTACGTTCACGAACACGTGCAGGTGCACGGTCCATACACACCTTCTGTTACAGTCTCTTTAAAGCAATCATTGCTAGTGCGTAGTTTGTGCTTATGCCATAAATACGTTACTCTTTCGCGACGTTAAGTCCCTTATTGGGATATCGATAATCCTCGTAGTAATGCACAATCAGGCCGCATGGGTCATTCAAAACGCAAAGACCTCGAAGTAGCTTTCCGCGTTTTCCGGCTTCTACGCGGTGACTGGCGTGATGTGGGGGTCATCTTCACATACGCCCTTGGTGTCGGGCTGTGTTCGCTGGCTATTCCAATCGGTGTTCAATCGGTCGTTAATACGGTTACATTCGGTGTCGTACTCCAACCGCTCGTAATAATCACCACTCTCGTTGGGGGTGTGTTGCTCTTCTCCGGTATCTTGAGAGTTTTGCAGCTCTACGTAGTGGAGCTGTTGCAGCGCCGTCTCGTTGTGCGTCTTTCTCTGATGTTAGCGCAGCGGATTCCTCACATGGAATTCCATCAGTTCCGAACGAAGTTCGGACCCGAGTATGTACTTAGGTTTATGGAGGTGTTTTCGGCCCAAAAGATCGTGGCTACGCTTCTTTTGGATGGAATCGCGCTGTTTTTCCAGGTAGCCGTAGGGTTGGTGTTGGTCTCTTTCTATCACCCGTTCTTTCTTGCCTTCTCGCTACTTCTGGCCGTAGGTTTCGTGATCCTCATCGTTCCCATGGGGGTGGGAGGTATTCACAGTAGCATCAAGGCCTCGGATGCAAAGTATAATGTGATGACGTGGCTTCAAGATCTGGCTCGACTGCCTATCCTCTTCAAGTCGAATAGAGGTGATGCTTTTGCTCTAGAGCGCGCCGATCAGTTGGTCGGTGAGTATCTTATGTGGCGAGCACGCTATTTTCGTGTGCTCATGCGTCAGATTATCTCTTCGTTAGGTATTCAGGTTGTCGCTAGCACGGCGCTCCTTGGTCTTGGCGGATGGCTGGTGATTCAGGAGCAGCTCACTCTCGGGCAGCTTGTGGCAGCAGAGCTCATCATCGCTGTCGTGCTTTCCGGGGCTTCGAAACTCGGACGCTATTTGGATAAGTTTTATGATCTGTGTGCCTCTGTTGCCAAGCTCGATTCGCTCCTAGATATCGAACATGAAAATCTCTCAGGGTCGTTTTTTAGTCCGGGAGCCGAGCCCGCGCCGCTTCGGATCACGAATGTGACGGTCATGTTCGATTCGGCGCTTGAACCCGTGTTGAAGGGGCTTTCCCTTCGACTCGATCCTGGAGAGAAGGTTGCTATCTGGGGTGAGAATGGCTCCGGTAAGAGCATATTAGCCGATTGTATCTACCGCTTGGCTACTCCGAAATCAGGTAGGGTGGAGATCGATGGACACGATGTGCGTGAGATTCACCCCTTAGAGCTGCGCAGCGAAGTGGCACTGGTGCGTGGAATACACGTTTTTCACGGGACGATTGAAGAGAATCTTACCCTCTCTTCAGGTGCGGTTTCGCATCATCGTATCCGTGAGGTTCTCGCAATGGTGGGGTTGGCCGAAGCCATCTCCGAATTGCCGGAGAGTCTCAAGACGGTCCTTAAGGGTGCTTTCGGGCCACTCTCGCGTGGTCAAGTAGAGCGTCTCATGATAGCGCGTGCGATCCTCTCAAATCCGAGATTGATAGTGATCGATGGCTCTCTTGATAGTGTTGACGGAGAGCAGATAAACCCCCTGTTGGCGGAGTTAACGGGCCCCAAGGCGCGTTGGTCCTTAGTCGTTCTCACCCACGATAAGGATGTTGCGAGACATTTCGAGAAGCGCTACGAGCTCAAGCGAGGAGTGCTCGAACCGATGAGTGAGGGGAATTAACAGATGGATAGAAGGATTCCCCCCAGAACGATAGACGATATCGAGAGCAGCGAGTATGCAACGGTCGATGAGTTGCTGCAGACATGCCGCACCTCTGTAGAGTCTCCCAGAGAGGTCATCAGTCGCCACAGCTTCAGAATTGCAGCAGCCTTGCTTGTGCTTGGTATGATGGCTTTTATGGTGTCGCTGGTGATACTTCCCTGGGTTCAGAATATTCAGGCGAGTGGTCGAGTGATCGCCTATTCCCCAGATGAGCGGCAGCAAAATATTACGTCGCCCGTCGATGGGGTCATTCGGCAATGGTTCGTGCTCGAGGGAACTCGCGTAAGCAAGGGTGCTCCCATAGTCGATGTGGCAGACATAGACCCTGATATCATCAATCGGCTGGAGCGAGAACGGCTGGCAGCTCAACAGAAACTTGACGCAGCTCAAAGTGCCGTCGACACCTCGCGTAAAAATCTCGATAGACAAAAGACCCTTTTCAAGCAGGGCTTGAGTTCTCAGAGGTCGGCAGAGTTAGCTGAGTTGGAGTACGCGAAGTATCTCTCGGAGCTCTCTTCAGCCTCCGCTGAGCTGGCTCGAATAGAAACGCGTCTAGCTCGGCAGGCGTCACAATCGGTGACCGCTCCTCGTGATGGCATCGTGCAGCGCATCTTCGCACCTCAAGGTGGAGTGATGGTAAAAGCCGGGGAAGAACTGGCTCTGATTGTGCCTGAGACTGCAAACCGGTCAGTTGAACTAAGGGTCAGTGGAAACGATGCGCCTCTCATCTCGGTGGGGAGAAAGGTTCGGCTTCAGTTCGAAGGGTGGCCCGCCGTACAGTTTGCCGGTTGGCCAGCAGTTGCTATCGGCACGTTCGGTGGAGAGGTGGCAGTGATTGATCCCGGGGCCGATGCGGACGGCAACGTCCGTATCATTGTTTTTCCCGACAAGGACTCAGAGTGGCCGGACGGGCGCTATCTTCGTCAGGGTGTGCGAGTGGTCGGCTGGGTGCTACTCGATACTGTGAGACTTGGATGGGAGCTGTGGCGACAGTTCAACGGCTTTCCGCCGACGCTCGCCTCGGCTCCTCCGGCGACCCAGAAGAAAGCTGCGCAGGATAAGAAGTGAGTCGGCTAGCTCTATCTTGTAAACTACTGAAACGTGCGTGGGTGCATAGCGCTCTCGTTGCCCTGTCAGCGGCGCTTGTGTGCGTTACTCCAGAGGTCGCAGCCGCTGAAGAAAGTAAAGCTGCTCAGGAAAAGTTACCGATTCTCCAGCTCGATGATGTCGTCAAGGCGACCCTTGCGCATCATCCCGCTCTCAATGCTGAAATTGAAGAGCGTAAAGCAGCCGATGCCGACCTTCTTTCTGCGCAAGGTGCCTTCGATCCGAGTATCAAAGGTGAAGGTTTGAACTATGCGACCGGTGGGTACAGTGGAACGTATGGCAGTGCGTATGTTGAGCAGCCGCTGGAGCTGTACGGAAGTAAAATCGTTGCAGGATACCGCGTAGGTGACGGAACCTTCCCGATTTACGATGATTGGTATGAAACTAATAACGGAGGAGAGGCACAAGCAGGTATAGAGGTTCCGCTCTTCCGGGATGGTCCTACCGACCGCCGCAGAGTGAACATCTCCAAGTCCGAGGCTGGCCAAGGATTGGCTGACGCGATGGTTGAGCAGCGACGAATCGAACTCGCCCGATCAGCCGCGCTCGCTTACTGGGATTGGACGGCAGCACGGTTGAAGTTAAAGACCTACAAGATGCTGCTTGAAGTTGCACTAGAGCGAGATCGACAGATCTCTGAACGTGTGGCCAAGGGAGACTTGCCCGACTTCGACCGAATCGATAACCAACGCGCTGTTCTGCAGCGCCAAACGCAACTTCTGACCGCCGAGCGCTCGCTGAAGAACTCGGAGTTCACCCTCGGGTTGTTCTATCGCGGCGCCGATCGACAGCCACGGGACATTTCCGGTTCCGCGGCACTCGATAGAATACCTTTACCCCTCTTCGAGGTGCAGCGTTCGCCTGATGAACCAATCAAGGAAGCAATCGAGTCACGGCCGGAGTTCAAGAATATCCAAGCTCAGCGGCAGCAGAACGATTTCGAGCTCAAGCTGGCACGAAACCAGATCCTTCCCCGATTGGACCTGAAGGTTTTTACCGCAAGGGACTATGGTGAAGGAGTAGAGAAGCGCGAGGAAACCGAGATCAAGGCAGGCCTTCGCTTTGAGATTCCCCTTGCAACCCGCACACAGGAGGGTCGCATTGATTTCTACGAGGCAAAGCAACGCAAGCTCGCTTTTACTGAAACCTTCCTGAAAGAGCGCATCCGAGCAGATGTCCAGGACGCCTTGAATGCGCTCGAGATAGCTCGTAAGCGGGTGCAGTTCACGGCACAGGAAGTCGAGGCTTCTCGAAAGTTGGCAGAAGGTGAGCGTGATCGCTTCGGATTGGGAGATAGTAATCTTATCTTCGTGAATCTACGCGAGCAAAACGCGGCCGATGCCGAGGTTCGTGAAATTGAAGCTTTGCAGGATTATCAGAAGGCGTTTGTTGCATTCGAGGCAAGCCTAGCGCGTATTCATACTCGGTGATTAGCCGACGTACCCTACGTAAACAGATTCACTACTCCGTGCAGTTGTTTTCTAATCGAACATGTCATTCAGAAACGAACTACTTCGATCTGATTCGACCAGGTGAGGTAAGCCCCATCACCTCGTATGATAGCTGAGTGGATGCTATATATCCTTTGCTTTATTTGATATGCGACCCATGGAGCAGAGTTCACAACTACCATACCGTGCGCCTCTGCGCTCCGCTGATTTGGAACAGACGAGTCTCGCGGGTCGTAAATATCTTGCCAATGATCCGGCTGGATACGCACTTCAAACGCTCGAGTCCTTCCTGCTCGAGTATAAGCAGGGACGCAGGCTCTTTTTTGCTGCCCCGGAACTTGCGATCCTGGAGCTTGCTCCACAGATCGCCAAACTGCCTTACGAAGGGACGCGACGTCAGATCGTGCTCGAGCTGATGAAGCCCGCTCGTAGCAATGACGGATACAGAAATTACATCGCCACCAAGATTCCCCACCTGATCTATTTCCTCTCGCTGCGCGAACGTATGAGGTTGTTGTCTCACGTCCTCACATGGCCGGAGCGTAAGGCGAGCGCGGCTATGGCGTACGGTATTGTACGCTCGGCTAAGACGAAGGATGAGATGTTCGAGCTGGTTACCGAAAAACGGAGCAAGCAGCTCCTAAAATTAAAGCACAAAGAGCTGCGTGAGATAGTGGCCAAGGTCTTGTTCATGAGGCGCTTTAAGGAGCTGTCGCTTCCTCTCGGCCTGTCTCGGAAGATCTCCGCGAGGGTCGTCAAGGAGCCGAAGAAGGCTCGTCAGGCAGTGAGAGAGAGGCTCAGTGCTTTGTATGACTCAGTCAAAGCCCATTTAGCTGCAGTTGAATCTTATCGGAGGCTCGAGCGAACCCGGAGTGCAAAGGAGTTCACGCGCAGCCTCAAAGATGCGCTTCGGATTCTCTCCCCTCATGTTGGACGAAATGGCGCACTTCCCAAGCAGCCCCTCTCGCGCTTCGAAGGAGCTAAGCTCGCCGCGTTAGTTTCGCTCAAAGTGCGTTCAGAGTTGGCTCATGGAGTGTGGTTTGCACGAAGCAGACCGAGTAAAGGCAAGCCCTCGTGGAGCTGGACTATTTCCGATGTCAAGCGGGTGCTGCCGGCCCTCAAGGAGATCGGTGAGGGGGTGCGATTAATGACACCACTGCTACACCGTTTCGAACGCCAATCTGATCGAAAGGATGAATTCGGCTCTCGTGCCCCAAATGGAGCGATTCAACTGACTGACTCAGGTCGGAGCAACCGCTCAATAAGCCGGGCGTTCGGCGGTAGGTGCTACTCTCTTATTACGATTTTGCACGAGATCGGCCATGCTATCCAGATCGGAGCTTCGGCTGAAAGTATCACGTACGCGAAACACACAGGTCGAGTTTTGAGCCCAGCCGACGCGATCTTCGATTTTCAGGCATTCTGCGCTCTTTCCGGGTGGCGTTTTGTTACGGAGCAACCGTGGTCTCTGGTATTCGGTGGACATGCGGTTGATGTGGCGGGTACGATGTATCCCGTGGATAGAACAACCACCTATCAAGGAGAGCCGGCAGTTTTCGTGGACATCAAAGAGGGCACTGAAAAGTACCTCCTCGTGCGGCATCCTGACGCGCAATTCGGGGTTCGTTTCTCCGCAAGTTATGAACCCTGGGAAGACTGGGCGGAGGGATTTTCCGAGTACCTCCTTGCCCCTGACCGTTTCGTGGTCTTCGCGCCGGAGAAGTTCCTCTACTTCCAAGTGCATTTTCGCAGGTACGAGGAATCTAGTGATATTATCCAGAGTTTGCACGAGAGGCTTGGTGGTACCGTTACTAGTTGAGAGTCTTCACGGAATCGAATCGAATTGATATTGCCGGATCTCGTGGGCATAATTCCGGTTCAACGGTGTTCTGAAAGGTCGTCATATGAACCGAAACCCTGAGCAATCTGTAGCAGCGCAGTCTTCGTCAAAGCTTCCCAGTGCGCTGGACCTTAGTGCTGAAGTAACTTTAAAGAGTGCCATGCTCGATCTTTGGAAGGTTGAGTCCATGGGGCTTTTTGAGGACGCGCTAAACGGCCTTTTTCTCATATACAACTCAAGTACTGAGTGGGTAGAGGTCACCGAGTCACATGCCACACAATATTCTCCCATGCTCAAGCGACTGGCGAAGCTCGCAGAGGGCTTACGTGCAGCTATGGCGAGTTGTGAGCCGCTCGATACTACCTCCGTCGAGGAGCGAGCATGTTTCTTCGATACAACCGTGCGCCCCTTGTGCCGGGAGTTCGCTGACATCCTCAGACAATCGCGCGGATTTCTGCCGGATATGACCCGGGAGGCCGCGCGAGCGACCTTGCTAGGTCGGCGCGCAAGACACCAAAATGGCGCTAAGGATATCGAGTCTGAAGCAAGCGCAGTAGGTGAGATACGTCTCGATGATCTGATACAGATGGAGCGGCGGGTACGTACGCTGGGTCTTCTTAGGGAAACGGAGGCTACTCAGTTGGATATCGCACACCTGGGGCAAATCCTCGAGAAAATGATGCCAGCAACTACTTTTCACTCGTCACAGGGTCTTCCGAGAGGCGTGTTAGCTCAAACGCCCGCTCACTTGGCCGAGGCCTCAGTGCTGGCCATCGGCCGTGAGATGCTTAAGGTGGCGAAAGAGTTACGGCAGATGCTCCAGCACCGTTTCGAAAGCTATACGGTGTTCGATATAGGAACGGAGAAGCTCGGCGAAAATTCAAGAGACTCTCGTGATGTTCATCTCATGATAACCGGTGATCTTCTGAGTGTGGCTTGCAGTTCCACTGGGTGTTTGAGTATCGGCATTCCGGTTTCCCAGGATGACTTTGTTTCGCTTCTGTGGCTTAAGGAAAAAGTCAGCCAGCTAATAGCAACGTATCAACCCTTTGAGGACGAACTAAGAGCAGCGATTTCTTCAGTGGTCGCCGATCACCTGGGTGAAGGGAGGCACGGAATTAAGGAGTATCGCCTCACTATAGAGTTTACGTTATCGCCGAATGAAGTGTCTATTCCGGCGAGATTGTCGTCGTTCGACGAACATAAGGTCTTCAGCGCAGACGATGTCTGGTGTAAGAATGCGTCCTGCTCGTTGAAAACTCGAACACCGGGCGGGCGTGCGTACCATACGATTGCCAGAGCACCTCTTGTTGAAAATGAGGAGTTCTCATGTGACAAGAGCCTTCTTCCGACCATTGAATCGATCATTGATACGCTCGGCACGGTAGAGACCGTTAGAGTCGAGATTATGTCGTCTTATGCGAGGAGTTCGGCAAAAGATGATGAACTAGACATGGAGGCGGAGTTTGATGTCGCGGAATCGGATCCTGACGTTGAGAGTAAGCTTGAAGAAGAGAATCTCTTCATCTTTTGTAATGATCGGATTGCGATCGAGCAGATCAAGCTTCTGAGGCAGACTTCGATCGAGGGATCCTTGAAGCAGCTTCAGGCCGTAGCTTCGCTGGGTATGAAGAATGCAGGGTCGGTCGTTGATTCTCCTCTTCATCTTGCCCCTTATACCAACTTGGTGCTCAAGGAATCCTTTCTGCAAGATCGCCAGCTGATGAGTCTCTTCATGGAGTTCGCTTCGTGCTGCACTATTGGAGAGTTCGAAGTCTTGGTCGACTCACCGCGTGCTAGGGCGTACCTCAGCGCTGCTCTCCGAGTGGTACAAGATTCCCTGGAAAGCTCGCAGTTTTCGGAACGATTGACAGTTCAGTTCAAGGCCCCTGTGTATAGTGAGACTGAACTCGGGCTCGTCGAGTCATCGGAGGCTTCTTTGCAGCTCTTCTCTGCCTCCGGAGTCGTTCTAGCTGAGGGAGTATATTCGACCAATGGAGGGGAATTCGAGATGAGGGTCGTCCCAAGGTCAGTAGTAGAGCCGCTCAAGACGGCTATTGCCGGGGCTCTGCGCGAGCAGTTCGGTGACGGAGGTATCTTGCGACTTGTTCCTCTAGCGGAGAAGCTAGAGAGGCAGGGATTCCGGATTCCGGATAAATTGCTCATGGCGTTGTTCATCCACTTCAAATCTTTAGACGGAAGAGACGTGGGTGGCGAACTCGAGGATCGCGTGGAGGCTTTTTTGCAAGATGGCTTACAGCGGATACGAACACGCGTGCCGGTGTATCAGGGAGATATCTGTGAGATCCTCTCGGATGAGGAGCTTCCGCCGTCACAGCGCAGCTAGGCAGGTTGCATATCATAGCGCGCTACTCAATGCAGGTCTCCCGTGGGAGTTGATCCGTTTCAGGCTATAGCGAGAGCATCATGCACACTACAGCGCTGGCGGGCCCCCACGATGAAGGTGCGGATCCGGAGGAGGCGAAGTTATGTGTAATCTCTCGGGTTCAGGTCTTCGAAGAGGGGCAGGCGCGAGCTCTCCAAAGATGTGCCGCATGATGTCGTCGACGTTCGATACGAACCGCACCCGAATCGACTGGAGGATTTCAGGAGGGATCTCCTCTAAGTCTTTCTCGTTTCGGGCGGGTATAAGAACCTCTTCTACCCCCGACCGAATTGCGGCGAGCATCTTCTCCTTTATGCCTCCGACAGGGAGACACTTTCCTTGCAGGGTAATCTCTCCCGTCATTGCAATCTTCGGGTCTACTGAGATTCCGAGCATCATCGAGGCTACAGCGGTAAACATCGTAGCACCGGCCGAAGGCCCGTCTTTTGGAACAGCGCCTCCGGGGACGTGGATGTGGATGTCTCTGTCCTTGTAAATCACGGCTTTGGCGAA
This sequence comes from Bdellovibrionota bacterium, assembly GCA_044351795.1. Taxonomy (GTDB): domain Bacteria; phylum Bdellovibrionota_C; class UBA2361; order UBA2361; family OMII01; genus OMII01. The sequence continues at coordinate 10,958 of JBILFA010000078.1, forward strand.
GTTCTCGAGTCGAGAGCGAGCGAGTGCCACGGCTATCTGCGACGATTCTTTCATGACGTCACCGAGCTTTCCGGTTACAAAAACCTTCCCGTCACCCGGAATGCTGGCAGCTTCAACGAAGAGGATCTCTCCGCCGACCGGGGTCCATGCCAGCCCGGTGACGATCCCGGGAACGCGATCTGCACTGAGCTCTTCGTATTCGAATCGAGGTGGGCCGAGAATCGCGTGGAGATCGTGTGGCTTGATGAGTACGCGATCTTCGGCGCGTCTAGCTATACGAGACGCGGAGTGACGGGCGACACGTGAAAGCTCTCGCTTGAGGGACCGTACGCCTGCTTCTCGGGTGTATGTCTCTATTATATTCATCAATGCATCGTCGGTAAGTTCGACCTGTGTATGCGACAGTCCGTGTTCTTCGAGCTCACGTGGAAAGAGGTGGTCTCGCGCGATGTGGAACTTCTCATCGGTTGTGTATCCGCTCATCTCTATGATCTCCATACGGTCGAGAAGTGGCGGAGGAATCGTGTCTTTGGTGTTGGCCGTTCCGATGAATAGCACCTGGGAAAGATCAAATGCGACGTCGAGGTAATGATCGTGAAAGTTGAAGTTTTGCTCCGGGTCGAGCACCTCTAAAAGTGCACTGGAAGGGTCTCCACCCCACCCACGGGAAACCTTGTCGATCTCATCCAGTACAAACACCGGATCTTTCGCTTTTGCTCGTCGAATTCCATCGATAATTCTGCCGGGAAGGGCGCCTACATATGTTCGTCGGTGCCCACGAATATCGGCGTCGTCTCGTACTCCGCCGAGGCTGATACGCACAAAGGAGCGCGCAAGCGATTCGGCTATGCTTTTGCCAAGGCTCGTTTTTCCAACTCCCGGAGGCCCCACAAATAGCAAGATGGAGCCGCGCTTCTCCGGTCGAAGCTTCATCACCGCGAGGTGCTCTAGGATACGCTTCTTTATCTCCTTGAGCCCATAGTGGTCGCGGTTCAGGATCTCTTCAGCCTTGTCTAGATCTATCTCCGCAGCATCTCCGACCTTCCACGGCATTTCGCAGAGAAGGTCGAGGTAATTGCGAATCACATGTGATTCAGCTGCTTGGTCACCCATTCGCTCGAGACGAGAAGCTTCTCGAAGTGCTACTTTGCGCGCCTCCTCGGGCATCTCTGCCTTAGCGATACGTTCGCGGTAATCCTCTGCGGAGGGGCCCTCGTCTCCTTCGCCGAGCTCGTCCTGAATCGCCTTTAGTTGCTCCCTCAGGAGCACCTCGCGTTGCTTCTTGCTGAGGCTCTCTGAGAGGGTTTCACGGATCTTGGTTTGAACTTTGAGCCCTTCCTTTCGGACGACGAGTAGTTCGAGTACACGTAGCAATCTGTTCTTGAGGGATGCGGTCTCAAGCAGCTCCTGCGCTTCAGCGCGTGAGAGGCTCATGTATTGAGCTACCTGATAGGAGAGCTGGCCGTGGTCAGTACTCTTTTTGAGCGCAGCTATAAGGCTGCTTGTGTCCGTCGGGATGAGCTCAAGAGTCTCTTCCGCGAGAGTTTGAAGGCTATCGCGCAGTGAGTTCAAGGTCCTGTCGTCGGTGTCTCGTCGATCAGGAAATGGTTGGCCTGATGCAACGATGAAGCTTTCGGCATCATGAAGATCGGTTATTTGAAAGCGCTCGTGAGCGGTGAGTACGAGGTGTGTCGCGCCTTTAGTAGGCCGCGCCTCTTCGATCTTTGCCAACACCCCTACCTTCGAGAGGCCCTCACTTCCGACGTCGCGAGTGCCGTCATCTTTGTGCGCTACACACACCAGCCAACGGTCGTCTTCCTGAGCTCGCTTGACCGCTGCGTTTGTTCGCCCCCTCTTGATGAGGAGCGTAAACGTGGTGCCGGGAAAAGCAACGAACTCCCCGGTCGGGACTACAGGTATGTTTTGCTCTGGAAAATTCATACTCATTCTCAACTTTCAGGAGATCGGGGCGGTTTGACATCATGTAACGTATCGGAATGCGCTGCAGGAGATCATTTTAGATCGCCCCGCTAGAGCTAAAGGTAAGGGTAGGTCAAGGGCGGGCAAAATCAAGAGGAAAGGAAGAGGGGGAGGTTCGGAGGATGAGCAGGGTGAGCGTCGAATGCGGTACGACGCTCACCCGTTGGTTTTACATCGGTGGAATGCTTGCTGTTAATGAACGTAAGAAGCTGACGATCTCTTGTACCTCTTGGTCGCTTAGGTTCTTCCCGAGTTGATACTCTCCCATGATCTTTACAGCTTCTTCGAGGGTCTTCACGCGTCCGTCGTGAAAGTATGGAGCTGTTTTCTCGATGTTGCGAAGTGACGGCACCTTGAAGAAGTATCGGTCGCTCTCGCTCTTCGTGTGCTCGAAGCGGCCGAGGTCTTTTGTTGGGTAAGGCTTGACGAGCCCGAGCTTCTGATACATTTGACCGCCGATCGTAGAGCCGTTGTGGCATGCGATACATCCACTCTGGACGAAAGTCTTGGCCCCTTTAATCTCTTCGGCAGTGAGCGCGTCATCCTTACCATTGAGGTATTCGTCGAAGCGAGATGGGGTCAACAGTGTTCGCTCGAAAGCTCCGATAGCTTTGCCTATATTGGTATAAGTGACAGGGTCTTTCTCGTCCTCAGGGAATGCTGCCTTGAATTCAGCAGTCGTCTTTGGGTCAGCTTTCAGGCGCTCTAGCACCTGCGCTTGGGATGACATCGCCATCTCGACCGGATTGAGGATCGGACCGAGAGCTTGTTGCTCAACGGTGCCGGCACGGCCATCCCAGAATTGGGCGATATGAAGTGCAGCGTTGTATACCGTCGGCGAGTTGCGGTTTCCTCGCTGCCCCTTGTGTCCAACTGAGGTCGGCTCGTTGTCGACTCCGTAGGTGTTCAGGTTGTGACATGAATTACACGACAGAGTTTTGTCCTGTGAAAAACGAGTGTCGTTAAAGAGCTTCTTACCGAGGGCAACCTTTGCAGGGGTCACCGGATTCTCCGGTGACTCGATAGAGCTAGGAAGCGGCGAGAAGGCCGCCTTCCACGCGTTGTCGTCGGCGTGAGCTGCTGAGCTGCACACAACTAAACACATAAGTGCAGAAGAAGAGAGGATATTCTTCATAGTTTCGGTATCTCCCTTAACCAGGTTTTCTCATATCGTGCATATAATATCGGACTATTAAAGGCAAACCATAGCGATTAGCCAACAGCCTGGATTTCCCGGCTTAAAGAGGCTCTGCCAGCAGTCATGACGTCGAGATCGTGTAGCTCTTATGCCACGATACGGACTGACGGAGGTGCCGCTTCAAAGAAGAACGCTGGTAGTATACCTCTATGGTATCGAGTCGGTAGTTCCTCACTCCGAGTCGACGGCAGAGGGGGCCATGTCGGCGTATAAACGCGTGCGCTAAAGTAGAGAGACGTCTGATTTTGTCGCCTGTTACGGCATTATGAGCCGGAAACGTGCTCATAAGTGACTTATGCCGGGTCTTTACCTCAATGACAACCAAGGTTCTTTTGTCGATAGCGATGATGTCAGCTTCGAGTTTACCTGCAAACCAGTTCTTGGCAAGAACGAGGGCCCCAGCTCGCTCGATGTGCCGTGCTGCGATTCGTTCGCCCCAGCAGCCGGTCTGACCGTACCCACATGTTGTAAGGAGCTCTATCTTCAGCGTGCGGAGCTCGGACCGCACAGAGCCAAGTCGAGCTGCAGAAGCTCGGTAGAGTGCTCGGATTCTTTTGGTGAGGCGGGGGGTGATGAATGTACGCATACTCCAGCGAAGGTTCTCCTGTGGGCTCGAGAAGGTCCTAGTTCCAGCAGTGCTCGACGGTGACCTGCGGTAGGGTAGCCAGCGTGTTTCTCGAGCCCGTATCCCGGGTACCGCTCGCCAAGCCTCCGCATGAGCACAATATAATCGAACAATTTCTCCCGTTGTTGCGCGGAGAGCGCTTTGTTGTAGCGAAGTTTAGAAGTCATCAGGCGCTGGTTCGACGTTGCTCACCACAGGTAGCTCGAATGAGTCGTACGAGGGGAGTTCATCGAGCGAATCTGCAGCATCAATGAACTTTGGAATTGGATGAGGCGCCTGAACCTCCGGGATCCCTTTAGCCTTCATGGTGTCCTTGATTGCGTGCACGTCTTGAATGAAGGCGACCTGTCCGTCGTAGTCTCGGCGTAGGCGGATGTAGCGCGCATAGTAAAGACGGTGTGGCGAGGAAGGCTACGAGGAGCGAGTGTCGCGCGAAGCTCTCTCCTGCTCCAAAAGTGATAAGTAGCTACATGCGTAGAAGTAGTACGAGGCCCCTAATACGGGTAGCGCTTTATGCACAAGTACATGTTCCTTTCAGAACAGCTTCCGATCCAAAAGCCCCGCCTTCCGGCACGCATCTTCAAACACCCGCCGACAAAACTCTTTCCTCTCAAGCTCTTTTCGCCGCTTTTCAGCCAGATATTCCGGCATTCGCTTTAGGCTTTCGCACAGCCGCCTGATCTCAGGATTCTTTATGAGGTGTAAATTATCTTCGCTCATAGCCGCCCCACTCTTTCGGAAGCAAAATCTGCTCGTCACGCATGCCCTCTCGCGTCGCAACCAGCTGAGCAGCCACACCTGAATTATCAAAGAAGTACCAGAACTGAACAAGATGTCGATACGTAGTAAAAAACATGCTCAGGCTTCGCTCGTACCGGCGACGTACAGTTGCTTCTGGAATGTTATGTCCTCCTTCTCTTACGCGCTGTTGAACTCGTTCTACAGCCCGATCTGGAGAGTCTACCGCAACGAAGCAGATTGTTACTTCGTATCCCAACTTCTTCGCACGGGCTATTACGCTCTGCCAATTTCCCCCCGACATGGTTGACTCAAAGGCTAGCGATCGTCGACGGCTCAGGATTTCATCAACTAACTGCAAAAGAACTCTCCCGGCCGATATGTCTGAACCTTCTCTGCCAGAGACCGCCATGCCCTTAGCGATTACGTCAGCATTGATGTAGTGGTCGATGCTGCGGTTGGCGAGGAGGAATTCGGCGACCGTGCTTTTGCCGGAGCCGTTTGGGCCTGCGACTATTACCAGATTTGGTTGATCCGTGGTGTTCACGCCGCCTAGATAGCACAGGTCGGGGGGCAAAACGAGGGTTATCGCGTCTGTGCTCAAAGTCGGAGGTAACTCAGATGGCTCGATAGTGGCCGCTTGCTGTGGCGAAATTGGCGATCAGTTTAATGCATGAGTCGATGTGTCGTGCTGCGATTCGCTCGCCCCAGCAGCCGGTCCGGCCGTACCCACACGTTGTAAGGAGCTCTATCTTCAGCCTACGGAGCTCGGACCGCACAGAGCCAAGTCGAGCTGCAGAAGCTCGGTGGAGTGCTCGGATTCCTTTGGTGAGGCGGGAGGTGATGAATGTACGCATACTCCAGCGAAGGTTCTCCTGTGGGCTCGAGAAGGTCCTAGTTCCAGCAGTGCTCGACGGTGATCTGCGGTAGGGTAGCCAGCGTGTTTCTCGAGCCCGTATCCCGGGTACCGCTCGCCAAGCCTCCG
>JBILFA010000173.1:0-5089 GCA_044351795.1 Bdellovibrionota bacterium
CGTCAGGCTTACCTGCCCAGTACCTCGAAGTACTGAATCGAGCACCTCGTGAAGCCTTCCACGAACCTCGCCCCGCATAAAGTTGTACTCATCAAGGAACAGTACTCCGCCGTTTCTCAACCACTGCATTACGATCCCGTCTCGCCACTCAACCGATCCGTCCTTACCGATCGTCTTGCTTCCGATTAACGTGTCGATGTCGTATTCGGCGCAGTTCGCGTAGTACACCTCTCGCTGGAGATACCCGCACATCCTGTCTACAGTTGAGGACTTGCCGATTCCGCTTCCACCCTCAAGTAAGATCGGTTGATTGAGCTCCAATCCAACCGCTAACTTCTGCATTAATTTTAGGTCCCACTCCGTGACCACATCTGTCTCAAAACGGCTCGGGTCAGGGGCAAGGGGGCCGCCCTTACCTTTTGAAACCTCCACTCCCAGGAAGCTGATCCGGTCGCCGAGATCTTGCAGCCCAGGGGATACGGGAAGGCAAGGCTCCTTAGAGATCCCGTTAGCCTGTCGTGGATCCGTCGTTCGTTGCATGCAGAGGATAGGTATTCTTAGCCCCACAGTGGAGGTCGGGTGTTGCTGCTGGGGGCTTGAGTTTTCGTTTAATCAGGCAACTCATGAAGCATGCCCTGGCCCTAACTCCTTGTTTTCACGCCCAGTAGAATCGCTCCTTGCAAATTAGGGATTGAATCCCTAAACTGCAATTGTGATTGAAAGAGCTCTCCTTCCTCACCTCTTGACCCTCTCACGACAATATCCGGTGGTTACCATTGTTGGGCCTCGGCAGTCGGGCAAATCAACCCTATGCAAGATGGCATTCCCATCCTTGCCGCTCATCAACCTTGAACGACCTGATGAGAGGGCTCGTATCGCTCAAGACCCTCGAGCGTTCATCGATGCTCATAAGGGTGGGTGCATCATCGATGAGATTCAGCATCTACCGGAGCTCGCCTCATATATACAGGTTGCGGTTGATGAGCGCGGCGCTGCCGGCGAGTTCATTCTGACCGGTAGCCATCAGTATCAGCTTATGGAGTCAGTCTCTCAATCGCTTGCTGGTAGAACCGCGATCCTTAAATTGCTACCTTTGAGCGCGGCTGAGTTACGAGACTCAGACTACGATTTCACCTCCCTTGACCAACGTCTCATAAGCGGCGGATATCCACGGATCTTCAACGACGCACTGGACCCATCCCAGGCGCTCTCATTCTATGTTCAAACATACTTAGAACGAGACGTTAGGCAGATCATTAACGTACGCGACCTCTCCCTCTTTGAACGATTTTTAAGGCTCTGCGCTACCCGAAGTGGGCAACTTCTTAACGCTTCAAACATCGGAGCTGAAGCCGGTATCGATCAGAGTACCGTTCGCGAATGGCTCTCCGTTCTTGAGACGAGCTTTATCCTCACTCGGCTTCAGCCTCACTACGTTAATCTCTCAAAGCGGATCCTGAAGTCTCCCAAGCTCTATTTCCTCGACACCGGACTCCTCTGCTACCTGCTCGGAATTCGCACCCCCGAGCACCTCGCGCACCACCCTTTGCGCGGCGCGATAGTCGAAACATTTGTGGCGAGTGAGCTGATTAAGAATCGGTACAACGCGGCCCAAGAACCTTCAATCGGATTCTATCGAGACAGCGCGGGACATGAGATAGACTTTGTGATGAGTGACGGAGCGGATGCCCGACTCATCGAAGTTAAGGCAAGCTCAACTTTTAACAACGAATTCCTTAAGAATATTCGTTTCTATAGAGCGCAGCCATCAGCTCGGGTCAGTCACTCAACTGTCATCTACACAGGAGCCGAAAGCTTTTCCGTCGATAGTATATCAGTGGTGCCGTTAGCAGATATTCACGCGCTCTAACGGTGCCCCGAAAACAGCATCGTAGACGCCCGAGCTACCGAACCTCCCTCGGGCGGCCAGCTACCTAAGAGGTACCTCAAAGGATCGCTCTCGCCACGCAGTTTCATGCAATATGCGGGCTACTGTCGCGAGAAACCGCGCTTCGGTTACAACCGAGAGATTCGATCAGAAAGACCGACTATCAGCGCTTACGGTAACGAGGCTCATGAGATATGCGGGCCAGGTGGAATAGCCTCTTGAAGCCAAGAGCGCCAATGCACACACCTTACTTTGCCAAAATGTTTCGCGACCGGATCGTTACTTAACAGGATCGCCTCCGAGTTTTTAAAGTCCGGGGCAAATCTATTAAGGCTCGAAGCGTGACGCTCCAGCACATGGTCTGTAGCTTTAATTTCAATGAGAATTGTCGGCCCATTGGGTCGCTCAATGATTAGATCAATCTCCGCATCGTCTTTGGTTCGTAGGTACGAAAACCTCCAGTCGAGCTCCCTGTAGCTTTGGATTCGATATATCTCCAAGAATACGAAGTGCTCAAATCTGTTGCCCCCGGCGTACGATCCCGAGATCGAGCCCCCGAGCGAGGATTCAATGAGCGCTTCCACGACCCCAGGATCAAAAAAGTACACCTTAGGATTTGCGCGCTGACGTTTGCGTATCGACGAGTGATATGCCGGAAGGATCACCGCGACTAAGGTATCGGCGAGGATTTCGAAGTACGTCTGTATTGTTGTGGTGCTTACCCCCACATCCTTCGCTATCTCGGAATAATTAATTATCTTGCCGTTCATCTGAGCGGCTACAGAGAGAAACGCTTGGAATGGCTCTAGCGATCGGACGAGCTGCTCCTCGGCGATCTCCTCGCGCAGATACGTGGTTGTGTACGCCTTAAGAACGCGTCGCTTCTCAAAGGGGTCAGGCTCCAGAACAACCTGCGGCAGGCCTCCCCATTTCAAGAGCTGCTCAAGGGGGTATGACGCTGGCACCTCGCGATGAGTGAGCGGATAGAGGTTAAACACACTTGCGCGCCCCGCTAGCAGATTGGCTCCGCCACGTTTTAATTTTCGAGCGCTTGAGCCCGTAAGCGCAAATCGCACCCCTCCAGGGGCGCTCGACGACATACTAATCCATCGGTGCACAACATTGAGCAGCTCTGGGTTCCGTTGCACTTCATCCACAACGACCCACTCAGTGTCAGCGGGCAGTGCCTCCAGATGGGCCTGAAAATCCTTGGCGGACATGCGAAAATAGTTCGGGTCGAGTAGGTCTACCAGGCTCGTTTTCGTACCCTTAAACAGGGTGGAGAGAAGGGTGCTTTTGCCCGTTGCTCGTGCGCCGAACAGAAAAAAGCTGCGTTTTAACGATATGTTAGCTATTCTATCCAGCATACTGGATAAATGTACGCCATTTTCTAGGAGCGCGCAACGGGATTGAGGCCCGGAAGATAAAAGTCGAGGTCGCCACAACATGAGGGGTATGAATTCTCAATCATTCTCCGCAACTCAAAGGTGTTCGCGTGGCTCAAGAGCCCCAGATATGAGGCGAGCGACCGCGCAAGAGCATCGCTTGCCTCCTTTCCCTTGAAGGCCTCAACCGCTTTCTGCTGTAACCGTTGAAACATCCTCCTACGAGTCGAACTTCGTACCCCCCGATGGTGTGGCAGGAGCACATACCCAAGAAAATCAATTCCCTGACGCAGCGGACGAATCGACACCTTATGCGGATGAAGAGAGAGTTGTAGCCGCGCGTTCAAAAACTCCTCAATCCGCGCGCGCCAGACAAGAAGATCGGATCGCCGTGACGAAACAAGCACAAAATCATCGGAGAACCTCCCGTAAAACTTCACACGCAGGTCCTGCTTTACGAATCGGTCTAACTCATTGAGATAGATGTTAGTAAATATCTGCGAAGTAACATTCCCTATCGGAACCCCTTTCCCCGCCCTACCCTCCGCATGAAAACTTGAGACAACCGCCTCAACAATACGCGTCGCGCGGTCGTCCGAAAACCCTCGGCCTATCAAGCCAAGTAAGATCTCGTGATCCATGGAATCATACAGCTTTCGAATATCACACTTAAGCACCCAACAAGAGCTCGTGAAGTTTCGGCTCACCTTGCGTAACATCATCCAGAGTCGATTCACACCGTAGTGAGTTCCCTTCCCGAGCCTCGCTGAGTACACATCGTGAATGAATCGCGGCTCCCATACCTCGCTCAGCACACTATAGAGCGCTTGCTGCACGATCCGGTCACGAACCCGCGCCTTCCGAATATGACGCGGCTTCGGATCGTTAACAAAAAACGACTCGTAGGTTCCGTGTGTATACGCTCCAGAGATAAGCTCTCGGCGAAGAGCGAAGATGTTACTCTCTAGCCGCCGCCAGAACCGCTGAACATCTTGGCGAGATCTCTTTCCCCTTTGGAAAGTTTCCCATGCTGCAAAGAGCGCCTCACTCGAGGTAATTTGTTCGAACACATCCTTGATTTTGGAGCTACCATGAGCACTCAGGACACGCCTCTCATTCATCATGCCTATCAACTCTATCGCGCTCTACATGAGAAGAGCCCCGCTATACCTAAACACGCCCGGCATACCCTTTGGCAACGGTGCGAAAGCTCTTGTCTTGACGCGCTCCAAGGACTGATTGTGGTGCCCTATCTCCCGCTCCACCAGCGACGCGACAAGGTGCTTCTCGTTAGCAGCTCGGTCGATATGCTCAGAATCTTTATCCGGCTGGCAGCTGATACCAAAGTAATTGATAAAAAGTATTATGTGCTCCTACAAGAGCAGATCGACGAGGTCGGCAGAATGCTCGGCGGATGGCTAAAGACCCTCAAATAAAAAAAGGAGACAGAAGTTCCGGGCAAGAGCACGGCCAATGTTGTCATTGTCGTTGTCGTCGTTGTCATCGTTGACCTTCAAGCCGTTAGCATTAAAGTTGCCAACGCAGACGCGCCCGCCAAAAGCCACTTACCATTTGCCATAGCCCTTCTAAAGCACCACCGATTCAGCCACAGCGACCCTTTCGGTTGAATTTCATTTGGACGGATACGCGCACGTGCGCCGCCACGAAGCTATGACAAGAAGTTCTGTCTCCGGAAGCTAGATCGCGCTTCCTGCATCCGTAAACGCAGAAACTCTGTATCTACCTCGGGGTCGGCTGCGTCGCAGCCGACTCCACGTGCTCCGTGAACTTACCCCGCGCCGAGAATCCTTAAACG
>JBILFA010000079.1:0-16458 GCA_044351795.1 Bdellovibrionota bacterium
TCTCGCTACGAAGCCATTTTTCCGCAGCCTGTTAACAGCCGACCATGAGCACTTCTTTATCACCTGAGTAGCCGATTAGCTCCAACCCTGCGCGCGATCATACTGCAACAGCTCTTCCGCTAACCAACTGAAATTCCCTCGAAATAACTTTGCTCCCGGGCAGCAGTTACCCTCAAGAAAGAACTGCCGTGAGCCGAAGTTTGTGTATACCGCGCACGAGCGAAACAAGGGGTGGGTCTATGAGTGAGCAGGACGAACTGCTGAATGAGTTTCTAATCGAGAGTAACGAGAACCTCGATCGGCTCGATGAAGAGCTGATAGCGCTCGAAACCCAACCAACGAACCGAGAGCTTCTCAATTCCATCTTCCGGCGGATTCACACCATAAAAGGGGTGTGCGGTTTTCTAGACTTGAGCATCCTGGAATCGGTCACTCATGCAGGAGAGAACCTGCTGCAAACCTTGCGCAACGGAGAAGTGCTCGTTAATGACTACGTAACTACTCTGCTGCTGAACCTCTGCGATGCCGTTCGGTCGATGCTCCAGACGATCGAAAGTACTGGAGCTGAAGGACCCGAGCGGTACGAGAGCCTCGTGGAAGAGATGGTGGTCGCAGCCGAAAAGAAGTCGGGAAACGCCACTACCGAAATGAGCCTCGACGATGAGTTCGAAGCTATCCTCGCGCAAAGAGAGCTCGATGCGATACCGTCAGTGACATCGATGTCGAGCTCCATCGTGGATCCATTGCTGCCGGATAAAGAGCACCCGACCGTATCGGCAAGCACTCCATCGGCATCAACACCCCAGGCTGTGATGACACCTCAGGCGAAAGCAGCCGCAGAGCACTACCATGCCGAGCCTCTCGAGGCATCAAAGCATGCGGCGATGGAAACTACCTTGCGGGTAGATGTAGAGCTCCTGGATCATCTCATGAACCTCGCAGGAGAGCTCGTCCTGGCAAGGAACCAGATCCTCCAGACAACTAAATCCCGAACGGACATCGTGTTCAGAAACATCACTCAACGCCTGAGTCTCGTAACATCCGAGCTGCAAGAAGGTGTGATGAAGACGCGCATGCAGCAGATAGCAACCGTGTGGAGCAAGTTTCCACGTGTTGTTCGAGATCTTGCGAGGACCTGCAGTAAGCAGGTCCGATTAGAGATGGAAGGTAAGGAGACCGAGCTCGACAAAACTATCATCGAAGCGATCAAAGATCCCCTCACCCACATCGTGCGCAACTCAATCGACCATGGCATTGAACGTCCAGGGTCGAGAGAACTAGTCGGTAAACCCGCCGAAGGTTGTATAGCTCTGCGGGCCTTCCATGAAGGAGGATACGTTATTATCGAGATCGCCGATGATGGCGGCGGCCTGAACACCGAAAAGATTCGAGCACGGGCTCTGGAGCGGGGTCTTATCTCTGCGGAGCGCGCTCAGACGATGAGCGAGCCCGAGATACACCGACTTATCTTTGCGCCTGGATTCTCCACCGCGGAGTCCGTCACGAATATTTCGGGACGCGGCGTAGGTATGGATGTCGTGAAATCAAATATCGAGCGCATCGGTGGTCAGGTAGACATCACCAGTACGTTGGGCGTGGGGAGCACCATCAGGCTCAAGATCCCGCTGACCCTCGCGATTATACCTACGCTTCTCGTCTCTTCGGGTGGACAGAAATTCGCTATTCCTCAAGTCAGTATTACCGAACTCGTGCAGATGCGCGGGACTTCAGCTGACCACAACAATAAGGACCTCTCCTGGCTCGGCAATACTCCGGTTTATCGCTTGCGAGGGAACCTCTTGCCGCTGCTGTTCCTGGATCGGCAATTACAGGTCTCCTCTCCGGAACCTTACAGCACCCTCGAAGACAAAATCATCGTCGTTGTTAAGGTAGACAATTCCCGTTTCGGCATAGTGGTCGACTCCGTTTACGATACGGAAGAGATCGTAGTGAAGCCACTGGGACGACAGCTCAAGAACGTACCTGTGTTCGCCGGGGCGACGATTCTCGGAGATGGACAGATAGCGCTCATCGTAGACATATCCGCGCTCGGTAAGCGCTCGGGCGTTTATCAGGACGCTCAACGGGCCGAAGAGAAGCGCCTTGCCGCTGAAGCTAGCCAGACCCACGCCAAAGACGCCCTACAGCTTCTTGTGGTTCAAGTTTCGGAGGAGTACCGCGCCGCTATTCCACTAGAGGCAGTAAACCGACTCGAGGAGATCCCACAAGCAGAATTAGAGCGACTCGGGTCGCATAACGTTGTGCAATACCGGGGGAGCATTTTACCCGTTGTCGACGTCTGCAAATTACTCAAGCTACCTGAGCAGAATGCACCAACTATGCAGATCGTCGTTGTTGGATCCGCCTCTGCTCTGATCGGACTCCGCGTACTACGTATCATGGATGTGTCTCACGAGATCTCCGCGGTGAAGCCCGTCAAGGGACACACCGGCATCAGGATGATTGGAGTGATCAACAAAAAAGTAACCGCAGTACTAAACGTTGACCAATTGCTCTCGCAAAGCATCTTGAGCGACTCCAGCGATAATGCAGAGGGAGCCAGCACGCTATGATACTAAAAAAAGCAAAAATTCCGATGCAATTGGTCACCTTTGTGACTGAGCGGTACACCTTCGGACTCGACGTTCTCGATGTTCAAGAAGTACTCAATCAACAACATATGACTCCGGTTCCCCTCGCACCTCCCGAGATCCTGGGACTTATCAACCTACGCGGTCACATTGTTACCGCAATAGATATGAGAGAGCGACTCAAGATGCCGACCTCTCGCGGCGGCGCCGCTCAAATGAACATCATCCTCCAGTTGCGCGATGGTTGCGCGAGCCTCGTCGTCGATTCGGTGGGTGATGTCATAACAGTTGAGCAAGAAAACTATCTTCCACCGCCGCCGTCTCTCGACGCCCCGCTGAACGACATGGTGTGCGGTGTATACAAGCTCGACGATCGACTGCTGATGCACATCGACCCCGACAATGCCTGTGAGTTGCTGTTAGGAGCGGATCATGTCTAAGCAGGTCTTGATAGTCGACGACTGCGACATAACGGTTCGGATGTTGGCCAAGGTCATGTCCGATCTCGGGTTCGATGCAATTGGAGTTGCCTCGGCCGATATAGCTCGAGACATCTTGAGTCAGGAACACGCACCCGATCTGATTCTGATGGATTGGATGATGCCCGGTATGAGCGGACTCGAATTAATCAACTGGCTGCGAGGAAGCCGGGCACACAAAGAGACTCCTATCCTGATGGTAACTGCGAAAGACGAGATATCTCAAGTGGCAGAGGCCCTCTCTGCAGGAGCAAACGAATACATCATAAAGCCGTTCTCGCGCGAGTCAATCGAGGAGAAGCTGAGCATGTTGGGCCTAACTACAGCAGAGTTGCATGAATAAGATAAAAGTCCTCGTCGTCGACGACTCCGCTGTCATTCGAAAGATATTGAGCGAGATCCTGAAGGAAGATCCTGAACTCGATGTAGTCGGTATGGCTTCATCGGGCAAAACGGCACTCCAGCAGATCGACTATCTAAAACCCGATATCGTAACTCTCGACATCGCAATGCCTGAGATGGACGGACTGGAAACTCTTCGACACATCAGAAGCAAAGACAAGCACCTTCCTGTAATTATGTTCAGCAGCCTTACAGAGGAAGGCGCTGTCGCTACTATGGAGGCTCTAGATCTCGGAGCAAACGACTTCATTTCTAAGCCGTCTGCACGTGGGAATACAAGTCAGACCGGCGACCGGATCAGAAACGAGCTCAAGGAGCGAATCAAAGCACTCACCAGGGCGCATATCTCTACTCCGGCTAAGCCCTTTCGTCCCCAGCAGAGGACCAACGCTCAACCACTCGAGATCAAGGCGATCGGTATCGCAGTTTCGACGGGGGGACCAAACGCCCTCGTGGAGCTTGTGGGAACACTTTCACCTGACCTATCCGTACCCATCTTCATTACCCAGCATATGCCCCCCTACTTCACACGAATTCTCGCCGACCGCCTGAGCTCGCGCGGAACACTAGAAGTGGTTGAAGCACAGCACACTCAGCGTGTTGAGCCTGCTCGTATTTACATCGCTCCCGGGGATTTTCACCTGGAGGTGCAGCGCGAAGGGGACGGGATCTTCACTGTTCTAAGCCAGGCAGCGCCTGAAAACTCCTGCCGTCCCTCCGCCGATGTGATGTTTCGTTCGTTGGCTCGCGTATACGGCTCCAAGGTGCTGGCCTTAGTCATGACCGGTATGGGGGTAGATGGCCAGAAGGGGTGCGAAACGATCAAACAACGAGGAGGACTCGTATTCGCTCAAGACGAGGCGTCAAGCACCGTGTGGGGAATGCCGGGAGCGGTCGTTACGGCCGGGCTTGCCGACGACGTGCTCCCTTTGAGCAAACTAGGGGATGCAATCAACACACGCTGCAGCCAGGAGGCGTCGAGAACATGAGCATCTCACATAAACATTTCACCGACATCTCTACGTTTCTCAAGAACGAAACAGCGATCGTACTCGACACGGGCAAGGAGTACTTGGTTGAGGCGCGTCTAGCCCTCATCGCCCGAGAAGAGGGATTTCCGAGCCTGGAGGATCTAATCGACAAAGTAATCAATACTCACGATCAACGACTCCGTAAGCGAATTCTATTGGCCCTGACCACCAATGAAACCTCTTTCTTCAGAGACCTTGCGCCTTTTGAGGCCTTGAAGACAACGATACTCCCGGAGTTAATCACCAAGCGAGCAAGCGCGAAAACCCTCACGGTCTGGTCCGCAGCGTGCTCAACCGGACAGGAAGCGTACTCCATCGCGATGCTTATCCGCGAGAGTTTCCCTCAACTGTCATCATGGAAGGTTCGCATAATCGGAAGCGACGTCAATTCACATGTTGTTGAGAAAGCCAGATCGGCGGAATACTCGTCGCTCGAGGTAAATCGAGGATTACCTGCGTCACATCTCGTCAAATATTTCGAGCAACACGGCCCGATGTTCCGACTCAAAGAAGAGGTATCCTCGCTCGTGGAGTTCCACGATCTGAACCTCATAAAGACATGGCCGTTCTCGAGTATCGACATTCTCTTCCTGCGAAATGTGCTGATTTACTTCGATCTCGAAACCAAGCAAGAGATCTTCAAAAAGGTAAGGAAGTGCCTTTCACCTGATGGATATCTCTTTCTCGGAGCAGCAGAGACTCCGCACCGGGTCGATGAATCGTTCCAAAGGGTCGCCATTAAAAACGCTACGGCTTACCAAGTTATCAAGGCTCGGCAAGATTACCGAGGATCGGAGACGCTAACGGAGCTTCGTAAGCCGATATGATGTCTTGCACCTTTCCTGCAATACAACTGCGATCGAGTGAAAAAGCTCATCAGACCGGGGACTCAAAGGTAAGAGCGTTGGTGCTTATGAAAGATTTCAAGTGAGTCTGAGTTTCAACCGACTAATTTTTGTGGAAGTAAAAACGAGGGATATATGGAGAGAATGAAGATACAGCCGACCGGTGTCGAACGTAAGCTCAGTGAAGACGAGATTATCGTGAGCAAGACCGATCCAAGTGGTCGGATTATGTATGTCAACCAGACCTTTCTGAAGATCTCTGACTTTACCCAGGCCGACGTAATCGGACAACCGCACAGCCTCGTACGGCACCCGGAGATGCCGAGGTGCGTGTTCAAGCTCCTGTGGGAGACGATAGCCTGCGGTCAGGAGATATTCGCGTATGTGTGCAATCTCGCAAAGAACGGCGATCATTACTGGGTCTACGCTCACATCACCCCAACCTTTGACGAAGATGGCGCTATAATTGGCTTTCACTCCAATCGCCGGGCACCTGATCGTCGTGCGCTCGACACGGTTCAGGATCTGTATCAGGTGCTGCTCAGAGAAGAGCGCCGGCACACCGATCGCCGAAAGGGAATGCTTGCGGCAACAGAAATGCTGCAGAACATAGTCTGCGAGAAAGCGACTGCATACGACGAATTTGTCTTTTCACTGTAATCACTACGAGAGGGAGCGATGGAACAAGAAACTCAGATTTTCGAACACGACGAAGATATCGATACTACCCCTGTCAAACGCAACGGCCATGCAAATGGGACCCTGCGAGGTGACGGCAAGGGAGCACAGAGTAATGAAACAATGAAATGGGTTTGTGAGGCCGCCAAGGTGTGCTCGGAGGCGTCTCGCGGGAACCTCGAGGCGCGTATCCTCGGCTACGAAAAGGAGGACGAGCTCGGAACGATGATCAACGCGATCAATCACATGTTGGACATCACCGACGCATTCGTGCGTGAATCGAGAGCGGCTCTCGAGTACGCCTCCAAGGGCAAGTTCTTCAGACGAGTACTCTTGAGAGGACTACCAGGCTCGTTCCGTAACGCCGCTCGGATCATCAACTGCGGAACCGAAGAGATGCAACGGGGTGCTCAGGCGCTCGAAGATGCTCGGATTCGGAGACTCAAGTTAGCAGATGACTTCGAGGCAGCGGTTCGGGGAATCGTCACAACTGTGGCCTCCGCATCCACCGAGCTCACCGCCACCGCTCAACTATTGACTCAGAATGCGACCGGCACCACCGAGCAGTCAGTTGCCGTAGCGGCATCCTCAGAGCAGATGGCCGTGAACGTTCAGCGCGTCGCAGCAGCGACTGAGGAGCTCTCCAACACAGTGAGCGAAGTCGGTCGACAGGTTGAGGATTCTTCGCGATTCGCCGCAGGAGCTGTGGCAGAGGCGGACCGCACCCATACGATCGTCAATGGACTCTCTGATGCGTCACGGCGTATCGGAGGAGTGGTGAAACTCATCTCGCAGATTGCGGGACAGACCAACCTGCTGGCACTCAACGCCACTATCGAAGCGGCACGCGCGGGCGACGCCGGCAAAGGGTTTGCGGTAGTGGCCTCTGAGGTCAAAAACCTCGCTCAGCAGACAGCTTCAGCAACCGAGGAGATTCAGCGCGAGATAGAGAGCATTCAGTCCATCTCGGGTGATACCGTGGGAGCCATCTCCGGCGTGGGAGACACGATCAAGAAGATGCGCGACATCGCCGCCTCGATCGAGTGCTCAGTCGGAGAGCAACGCACCGCAACCACTGAGATCTGCGCCAACATCCATCAGACAGCTCTCGGCACACAGGAAGTCTCGAAGAACATCTCCGGTGTGACGATCGCTGCACAGGAAACGAGTTCAGGGGCCTCGCAGGTGCTCGTTGCAGCCGAAGAGCTCTCGAAGCAATCTGAGGCGCTTCAGCATGCTGTCGAAGACTTCCTCGTGAGTGTCCGGGCAGGTTAGCTCTGATTTCTCGCTAACCTTAGCCCGATCTGCGAGGGAAAAGGGAACTTTATTTCCTCCCCTCACTGTCGTCGCCGTTCTCTTTGTAGCGATATAAACCCTGCGCGAGTGATTTTTGAAAAAATCACTCGCAATAGCAGGGCGAGCGCAATCTTGGCTTGCCCAAGTTGCGCCGTAGAAGACAAAAAAACTCTAGCTGTAGAAAGAGACTATCTAGTTACTGATAAACGTGGGACTATTGATGGCTGAGTCGGTTTTTAACTAAGCAGGAACTTAAAAGCACTGCAGCAAGAGCTCCGGCTTTAAGCGCTATGCGCGCTTCTTGAGACAGGATCAAGTGCATATTGTTGCTCGATGCAGGTAAGTCATCAGAGAGTATCGCGGAGTATCTCTTTTTGAGCGGCAACACCGTCACTAACTACCTGAAATTATTGCCCCCGTACTCTCCGAATCTTAACCTAATTGAACGCTTGTGGCGATTCTTAAAGAAAATCGTCTTATACAATCGGTACTATGAGCGATTTGCTGATTTCAAAGCCGCGATTCTCAAGCTTCTTTGCTAACATCAAGCAGTACCGTCCAGAGCTAGAGTCTCTCATGACATTAAAATTTCACACGCTTGAGCACATAGGAGTTTGTTGTCTTCTACGGCGCAATTTGGCTACGCCAAGATTGCGCTCGCCCAGCAATTCTCATTCATTTTTTTCAAAAATGAATGAGGCTGGGTTTATTCACAAAGATAACGGCGAGGACAGCGAGGGAAAGAGGCGCCCAGAACGTATGGCGCGAGACGCTAACTCGCGTAACACGCCACCGCTCGATCGACATCCCGCGACACCGCCGCTACGATCGCCGGGACCCTCTGCCCCGAAAGGCTCCAAATATTGACAGGACACAACGTGGCACAGCCGTCCGCCAAAACGGCCGAATCCGTATCGGGAGTTAGGTCCGCTATCTCGGGTAACTTGTCGTGAACGAAGGTTCGATATCCGCTCCCCGGCATTCCTGCCTGCTCGACAAAGGTTCGTCCGTATCGAGCGAGCCCCAGGGTTGCGTTCCTCAGTACCGCCGGGTTGGTGAGATCAAAGGGGAAGTTGACATTCCAGGTAATTGGAGTACCGAGAAAATCCTTCTTATTATGATCCGAGCAGAGTACCGACATAAGTCTGTCCAAAACCTTCACGCTATGCGCTTCGAAGATTGCGATCCGATCAATCTCAATCATGTAATCGTCAATGTAGCGATTTCGAGTAGCGGTGTCGAAGGCCTGAGACAGCGCGAGAGCGGGTATACCGGCGATATTCGCCTCGAGACAGGCACCTACCGTTCCCGAGGACAGTACGAAACCAAGCCCCTTGTTGAACCCGGCATTGATTCCGGACACCACGAGATCCGGTCGCTCGGAGCAGAGGTTGTACACCCCGACGTTCACGCAGTCAGCAGGAGTTCCGTCTACCGCTAAGGCTTTGCGTCCGAACACCTCGATTTCGTGAACGTGCAAAGGATTGAAACGGGTCATGCTCTTGCCCGTCCAACTTTGCTCGCGTAACGGAACTACGATCTCTAGATTTCCGAGTTGTGATAGGTAGCGGATCGCAATGTCCAACAGCGGAGAGCGATGACTATCATCGTTGGTGAGCAGGATTCGCATGAGGGTCGATTACTCCTCACCTATGCATTCTGATACATAGCGCTTGAATTCCCTACCACGATGCTCGAAATCCGAAAACTCGTCGAAGCTCGCGCACCCTGGAGAGAGCAGAACTATGCCACCCTGCGCTGTCAATTCGACCCCCTGCATCGCCGCGTCTTTCAAGGTCGCAACGATCACATGCTCTATTCCTGCAGCCCGGCAGTGGCTACCAAGAAGCGGCCCGTCCTTTCCGAAGCAAACAACCGGCATCATACTCCCCTTCTGCTCCGCAACGTGCGTAAGTAACGGTTGCCACGAACCTGCCTTAGAGAGCCCTCCTAGCAAGAGCGCTACGCGTTCAGACGGGAACGACTGCCTTACCGTGGTAAGAGCGGCAATCGATGCTGCTACAGTCGTCGACTTTGAATCGTTTATCACCATGCGTCTGCTATCTCGCAGACATACCTCTAGGCGGTGCTCAAGCGGAGTGAAGGTTTCAAGTGCCTCCTGAACAACAGGCCTCGGCACACCGAAGCTACGTGTAGCAAGTATGGCGGCAGCCATATTAGAGCGGTTGTGAGGCCCCAACAGGGAAACGGCTCGTGTATCGTACTCCTCGAGCTCACCAGCGAGGCTCACACGAATGACACCAGTTGAGGTACCGGAATACGAGATATGAGCCCATGTAGGACCAAGCTTTCGGAGTGCGTCTTCGCCACACTCACCAAAGAATGCCAAGGACGTGCGAGAGCCGCGCGCCATCTCTCGCACCACAGGGTCGTCCGCATTTACTACGGCAAGGTCGCTTGCATCCTGCAACCTGAACACTCGCGCCTTGGCGGCTGCATACCGTTCCAGTGTTCCATGCCGCTCGAGGTGGTTCTCGCTCACATTCAGAACCACGCTCACTGCCGGCTTGAGCACCGTACATGCTTCGAGCTGATAACTCGAGGCTTCTACAACCAAGGTAGAGCGTTCCTTTTCGGACTCGGCCAGGAGTTCTGCGTTTGAGATCACCGGCGTTCCCACATTTCCGCACAGATAGGACTTGATATCTGCGTGTCTGAAGATGTGATCAATCAAGGAAACCGTAGTGCTCTTACCGTTACTGCCGGTAACCACAACGCTCTTTCCACCATGAAGTTCGATACCCAATTCCAGTTCAGAGACGTAGGGAATCCCCGTGCGAGTAATAGCTCCCACCACCGCTGACTCCAGCGGAACACCGGGGCTCAGCACCACGAGACCGACTCTCTCTAGAAGCGGCGAAACATACTCTCCGTCTATACCGAAATGGATACTGACCCCCTCTTTGCGAAGCTCTTCCACTGCCGCGAGAAACTTCGACTTTTGGGCGAACACCGCTTCACTCTGGCGTTCGGCTACTAGGACCGAGAGCCCCTTCCTCGATAGAAATCGAGAGCTCTCAACCCCGCTTATCCCGAGTCCGACTACCAGCACCCTCTTGGAGTTATGTTTGAGACCTTCGATCGTATCGTTGAAACTCATGGACTACCGTAACTTGAGAGAGGTTAGCGAAATGATCGCGAGAACTATGGAGATGATCCAGAAGCGCACGATGATCTTTGGCTCCGCCCATCCGGAGAGCTCAAAGTGGTGATGTATCGGCGCCATGCGGAACACACGTTTTTTGGTCGCTTTGTAGTAATAGCGCTGAATGACGACAGAGGCCCCCTCCATCACAAAGACCCCTCCTGCGATTACCAAGATGAGCTCCTGCTTCACCAGCACTGCCACGAAGCCCAGCGTTCCTCCGAGTGCCATGGAACCGGTATCGCCCATAAAAACTTGGGCCGGAAAGGTATTGTACCACAGGAATCCAAGACCGGCTGCAAAAACACTTGCGAGTATGATAGCCACCTCTCCCGCCCCACTCACATAGTGTACCCCGAGGTAATCAGCGTATTTGAGGTTACCGGCGAGATAGGCGAAGACTCCATAGGTTACCGCTACGGTCATTGCCGGGCCGATTGCCAGTCCATCAAGCCCATCGGTGAAATTGACTGCATTCGAAGTTGCAACTAGAACGAACGACGCAAAGACGATGAAGCCGAAAACTCCGAGCTGGAAGGAAACATCCTTCAAAAACGGAACGGTTAGCTCTGTGCCGAATCCCATCATACACAAGATAGCGGCGGCCGCCCCACCAAGGGAGAATTGCACAATCAACTTGCCCCGCTCCGAGAGCCCCTTAGAGTCCTGCTTAGTGATCTTCTTCCAATCGTCGATGAAGCCGAGATACGCGAATCCGAGCATTACAGCTATCGTCAACCACACATTGGCGTTTGTCAGATCTGCCAACAACAAAGTCGAAACGAGAACTGCCGCGACAACCACCATTCCACCCATGGTGGGAGTTCCACGCTTTCCCTCATGCGCCTTGGGTCCGTCGTCACGGATCGGTTGTCCCTTTACTCCGCGCCTCTGTAACCAGCGGATAAAAACCGGTTGTAACGTCAACACAAAGATGAAGGCCACGAGGAAGGCAATCATGCTTCGAAAGGTCTGATACTTGAAGACGTTGAGCCAGCTGTAGGTATCGTGGAGGGAGTACAGGAGGTGATACAACACAATAGATATCCTTCGAGAGCCCGGTCAAACTAGCACCCCGCCCGAAGAGTTGTTTCCACTGAACGACAGCTGCGTTGCGAACGAGGCAATAGACTAGAAGGTATCACCGGTTAAAGCCTCCGTCGAGAGGGCTATTTCGAGACATTCCGAGGTGTTAGAATCCGCAAACCAGCTGTAAAGCAAAATCAGCGGGTACACCCAAAAGTCTAGCTCCTACAAGAGACATTCCCGCGCTGCTCTAGGAAGCTCAGCGCCACAGCCTGATCGGAGAACGGAAGCTTCTCCTTTCCGATAATCTGATAGTCCTCGTGTCCCTTGCCCGCTATCACAATCGTATCTTGGCCCGAGGCCTGCCGGATCGCCTCTCCAATCGCAGCTCGGCGATCGACATTAATCACGCGCGCCTTCACACCGGAAGCCAGGATGTCCTCCAGGATCTGCTCGGGGACCTCGGTACGGGGATTGTCGGAAGTAACCACCACTTCGTCGGCACAACGCCCCGCTATCCTGCCCATCTCGGGACGCTTGCCTTTGTCTCGATCTCCACCACAACCAAACACCACCCAAAGCCTCCCCTCGGTCGAGGGCCGCACTGCCTTTAGCGCTCGCTCCAGAGCGTCGGGCGTATGCGCGTAATCAACAAAGACACGTGGGCACTCTGTACCCACTCGCTCCAGACGTCCAGGCACCTGAGCTACGAGCGGGAGCGCCTTTATGAGAGCGTCTGTCGGGCAACCGAGAGCGAGACACAACGCGAAAGCTGCCATCACGTTCTCGGCATTGTGAGCTCCTATGAAGGGAGCGGCCACCTCGAGCACCTCTCCCTTCTCTCGGAGCTGCAGCGAGAGGATCATCCCGGCACCTACTTCACGAATCGAGGACACTCGCACGGCCGCCTCCCTGGAGGTTCCGAAGGACCAATCCTGTAACCCAAGAGCAGGTAGATCGTCGACCAACCTCCTTCCATACGGATCGTCGATATTAATTACCGCTGCTTTGGTCTCTTTCGATCCCTCGCTCATGAGCACAAAAAGTTTGCGCTTCGCCGCGAAGTAACTTTCGAAAGTTCCGTGATAATCGAGGTGGTCGCGGGTGAGATTCGTAAAAACTCCAACATCGAACTCAACGTGATCGAGCCGCGCTTGGTGGAGGGCATGCGAAGAGGTCTCCATTACACAGCTTCGTACGCCCGCTTGCTCCGCCTCTGCCAGCAGGCGGTGAATCGAGAGTGCATCGGGGCTTGTCAAACTCCCCTCTCTTCGATTAGTACCAAGATACTCCGAGCCCAACGTACCAATTCTGAGAGCCCCATCTCCTATGTGCCTAAGGATCTGGTACGCGATCCAATTGGTTGTTGTCTTGCCGTTCGTACCCGTGATGCCGACAACTTTCATCCGAGTCGAGGGATCGCCATGAAAGGCGGACGCGAGTCTACTGAGCGCCCTTCTCGTTTCGGAAACAACGATCCCAGGCCTACCTCCTAGCACCTCAGCATCCTCCACGAGTGCGGCCACCGCTCCGCGCGCGAAAGCATCGGAGACAAAGGAGTGCCCGTCTACCGAGAATCCACGAACAGCTACGAAGAGCGCTCCTGGTGCGACACAGGAGCTTGAAGCGGTAAGAGAACGGCACTGGATTGAGGAACCATCATGATGAACAGCTCTGCCGCCAACAATGTGCGCTAGAGCTTCAAAAGAATGAGGAATCATAGCTGGAGTATATCGTACTCGCGGCTGGATGGAAGCACCCGGTTTTATACCGAAACTCTCCCTCG
This sequence comes from Bdellovibrionota bacterium, assembly GCA_044351795.1. Taxonomy (GTDB): domain Bacteria; phylum Bdellovibrionota_C; class UBA2361; order UBA2361; family OMII01; genus OMII01. The sequence continues at coordinate 13,301 of JBILFA010000079.1, forward strand.
GCCCGTGACGCTCTCTCCATTCATAAAGGCGATGGCAGTATGCGTGGCTTCTGCACTGTCTACGCGACCTTGTAGGATTCCATCAACAGAGATCACTACCTTTCCTTGGCCCGACTGAACGACCTGCAGAAGCTCTACTCCCTTCATCGATGTGCGGGCAACAGAGATGCGTCCTGAGTCCAAACCGCTGATATACTGAATACCTCGATCCTTCTGACTGTCGTCGGTCGCTAAAGTCGCTAGTGTGCGACGAAGCTCTTCGAACGCCTGTGAATCGGACTTCGATGGGCGCTCGGACCGACCCTTTGCCTCGGCGGCAGTGTGACCGCGCTCGAAGACCGCATCAGGTTTCTTGACGGTGTAATGATCATACGTCTTCTTCACAAAGGAGGGGGTTCGGCCGCTAGCGTACTCCTTTGCAACATCCACGGCGAGACCGTTCCACATCCCACCGATCTCTTTGCCATTCAAGCAAATAGTTACCTTCCCCTCGCGGCGAAAGGCGAACTCGAGAATCTCAGTGTTTCCGTACTGTCCTCTACGAGAGATAGCGATTCGCGACTCTCCCAGCCCCTTTACTACTTCGAGCCCTCCTTTGCTAATCTTTACCAAGTCACGAATCTCGCTCTGAAGATTGTCGAAATCGTGATTGAGGTGCTTAATCTCCGTCGGAACGGAGGCTAGAACGAGCGCCCGAGGAGTATCCGAAGTGCGAACGAAGGTTCGATCCTGATAACGTTTTTGTATCTCGTCCGTAATGGGCTTGATATTCACATTTGAGTAATCACGCAGTTGCTTCAAGCTCTCTTGGAGATGTCCTTGTGCCCGCTGCACGGGCGAACTAAAGAGTCCGAATCCCCGTCCAAGCCACGATGCAACTCGCTGTATGACCGAACCATGAGGAATGGCGACAGCTGCGATCAGCGAAGCGCGCGCACCCTTCACTGCAGTTTCAAAATGCTCAAGGGTGCTGAGGACTCCTGACGCATTTAAAGAACGCGCTATCGCACTGACCTTGGCTACGTCACTGGACGTCATGGCCTGCCGAGACGATCTATCTTCTGCTACCTCGCCCTTGCGGTGTCCGGTCGGAAAACCAGAAGTTCGCATCGCAGCGGCGCCACTGTCGAATGGGCTGGCCTTTGGAGCCTCCCTCTCAGGATGTGTTCTGCTTTGTGTACCGCGAGAAGGAGTCTTTGAAAGTTCAGTCATAAAACTATCCCTTTATACCTATCAGCACTTTGTACACTCGATTCTAGACCTACTCAAATAAAATTGCGCACGCCCCCCGACCAAAGCTGACAGCACATTAGTGCGTTCTTCAGACAGCTTTTTCAGCTATTTCACGCCTATCGGCGGAATTCCGTCGTAAGGGTGCCTCGCGATTTCAATAATGTTTTCGACCTACTTGGCGGCGAAAGACCGAGACCCCAGTGCGACGACCAGGAGTAGAAGACTAAAAACCCATGACCTAGCCGCAGTAGCATATCCTTGAAGGTGAGCACGATCATGGCGACTGAAAACCACTGACAGCTATCTGATCACACCGATCTTGACTAACTATGTCTGCTTAACCCAAACGCACTTTCCAGGAGCGTCATATCCGGGAGGGGATGGCACGTCTCACAGATAGATCTCACACAGATAAACACCGTGTGTCCGCTCATAAAAAATCAGGTTCATGCGTGTGACCGTAGGGCGCACTGTGGAGGGCGCCCTATGTCAAAAGTACGATCTGTTCTAATACCTGATGGAGAAGACGAGCTGGCGTTGCGCGTCGTGCGGTGTTTGGCACAAGAGAAGGGTATCAAGCTCCATGTACTCTCCAGTGAGCGGTATGCACCTATCCGACTTTCCCGACATCAGAGTGGATTTCACCCTCACACCGCACGCTCATTGGACCACGAGCGAGTATCCATCATAAGGGAAACTGCCGAGAAGATCGGAGCCCCAATAATCTTACCGGTCGCTCTCCCGACTATACGTTTGGTTGCACAGCACTATCAGGAACTCTCTGCTGTTGCGGCACTTCCTCCGGTAGCGCCTCCTTCACTGCTCGACATCTTTGCCGACAAGTGGCTCCTTGCACAGCTGCTAGAGCGCGAAAATATCCCGCATCCAAGAACCCACTCATTGCCCGCGGCAAACCTCGACCGGCAGCACTTTTCTGGCATGAAGTTTCCTTTGATGGTAAAGGCGCGGGAACGTTCAGCCGGAGGAGGTATATGCTTGTGTCACAACGCCCAACAGGTAGTGGATTTCCTGTCGAATCAGAGCGACACCAGTGAGTTCTTCTTACAAGAGTTCGTTACAGGTCCTGACCTCGACGTAAGCGTCCTGTGTCGTGACGGCGAGATCCTCGCATACACGATACAGCGCGGCGTCATTGCCTCACACAAGCCGTTTCATCCACCTGCCGCAATCGAATTCATTCAAGACGCCGGTACATTCAAGAGTATTCAGCGCCTCGTCCGGGCGGTAAAATGGTCCGGGATCGCCCATTTCGATTGCATCTACGACCTCCAAACGCGCGAAGCGAAGCTCCTGGAGGCCAACCCTCGCTATTGGAGGAGCCTGCTCGGTTCTCTTAAGGCCGGGGTCAATTTCCCCTATCTGGCGTGCCTTGCGAGCGATGGACACCAATTCGAACGGCCAAGCTACAGGAACGTGAAGTACGCCAAACCTGAAGCAGCTCTGAGGATGTGGGTGAGTCGATGGTATAATCGCGACACGCCGCGCTGGAGCATAAAGGATTCGGCATTTTCGACGCTCTTGCGCGATCCATTGCCGGATCTGGCAATTCAGGCAGGTCGGCTAGCAGACAAACTTTTGAGCTGAATAAGCCGCGTCAGACAAGCACAAAGCATCTGTCTGTACTACGAACACTCTCATGGAGGCCAACGTCTTCTCTTGTGACGAGATCTTCAATGGCACGCGTTGTGTTGCAACCCGATCCAAGCGTGCTCAACCGTGTATCGATGCCCTTTAATGTTTACAATCCCTGCGAGATTACTTCCATTTCAGTGTTGTAAGTAAACCCAGCCTCATTCATTTTTGAAAAAAATGAATGAGAATAGCTGGGCGAGCGCAATCTTGGCGGAGCCAAGTTGCGCCGTAGAAGACAACAAACTCCTACGTGCCGAGTGTGTGAAAGTTAA
>JBILFA010000175.1:0-5017 GCA_044351795.1 Bdellovibrionota bacterium
TTCTACTGGGACCGAGACGGATACGCCATGTGGACGAAGCGCTTAGAGGCTGGGAGCTACAAAGTAGGGAAACGAGATGGATACGAAGAGCTGACAGCGATCGATCTAACATCGATTCTTGAAGGAAGAGAACTTTCTCGAATAAAAGTCAGGAAAAATGCAGAAAACAGCTTGTATTCGTGATCGGTGTTAGATACACACAATGGTGTGACACAGGAGAGCTATTCACAATTACGCACTGAGCCAGACAAGCTGATTCAGTTGGTAGTTGAGAGAGATCTCGCATTGGCTGAACGCGATCGTGAGATAGCCAAGCTCCAAAACATCATCTGCCTTGCGAACAAGCGCACCTACGGCCCCAAGACCGAGAAGCTATCTTCTGAGCAGCTTGGGTTGTCCTTTGAGCTTCCCCCTGTACAAGCGGAACTTCCTCTGAAGGAGGAAGTAGTCGTTGAGAAGCACATCCGCACAGTTCGTCGTGGCAGAAAAGCGCTCCCGGACAACCTGCCCCGAGAGGAGGTTGTCTATGTGCCTGAAGAGACTCACTGCCCGTGCTGCAACTCAGAGCTCGTGCAGATCGGAGAGTATAGAACTTCAGAGCTCGAGAAGGTTCCAGCACAGTTCAAAGTAATTGAACACGTACGCCCGAAGCTTGCGTGCTCGAAGTGCAAAGGAGCTAAGGTACTCGTGGCACCACTTCCTGCGGGGGTTCTTCCGCTTGAAGGCGCACGGCCCGGGCCGGGTCTCTTAGCTGACATCGCAGTGTCAAAGTATGTAGATGCCATTCCCCTTCATCGCCAAGAGCAGATGTTGGCTCGTATCGGTATAGAGCTCTCCAGGAAACGGATGTGCGACTGGATAGAGGGGATCGTGGAGCTTCTGATGCCGTTGTACGGGGCATTAAAGAGGGAGATCCTGGCGCTTCCCTACCTTCAGGCGGATGAAACCACCTTAAAGGTTCAAGATGGTGTAAGACAGAATGCCTGTCATCCCGGGTATCTGTGGGGGATTCACGGACCGCCGAGATCTATCCTGTACCATTACGCCGAGGGGCGTTCTGGGGATGTACCAAAGGAGATACTCGATGGGTACCGTGGGGTAGTACAGACGGATGCCTATGCTGGGTACAACGAGGTGTTTGTGCCCGAGGGGTGCGTGCGCCTTGCATGCTTAGCGCACATTCGGAGGAAGTTTATCGAGTGCCAGCCTTCAGCTGGGCATGAGTGCGGGCGAATTTTGAAGCTTATCGCTGAAGTGTATCGGGGAGAAGTGAGTGCCAAGACCCCCGAGGCTCGGCTTGCGGTGCGACAAGCTCGTACGCGACGTCTTCTCGAGGAGCTCTTCGTGTTCTTGAAGGCGTGCATGCTCAAGACCCTTCCAAAGAGTCCTCTAGCTAGAGCGCTCTCCTACGCGATCAAGCAAGAGGTGGAGGTTATGCGCATCATGGACAGTGGTGTCTATGAGCTCGACAACAACTCCATCGAGCGACAGATGAAGTACATCGCCATCGGGCGTAAGAATTACTACTTCGCAGGCTCTCACGACGGGGCACGTCGTGCTGCCGTGCTGTACTCGTTGTTGGGAACTTGTCGGCTCAATAAGGTAAATCCTTGGGAGTGGCTCTCGGATGTGCTCGTTAGGGTAAACGTCCGTTCAGACGACACTGCCGTTACCCTCCTGCCGATGAATTGGAAAAAGAAACCTGTCTCTTAGCGGACGGACACTAATTATCGGAGAAGAAGGACGGAAGTTGTGTGAGATGCGGAGAAAAGTAGTCCGGGTACCGGGAGAAAAATAGTAGCCCCGGTACAGGGAAAAAAATAGTAGCCCCGGTACAGGGAAAAAAGATGCCCATCTTGTTGAGCCCTTGTTCCTTCATCCGCCGCAGGATCGTAGCGACACCGGATGGTTGCCCATCGATATATACAACGTCGGCACCGGAACGTTTGAGTTGCAGCGCCAAGGTAGCAGCCTGCTCCGCGTGCACGTACTCTCTGAGATCATCTTGAGTTTTGAAGGGGTAAGCCTAGACCTTCCCGCTCGTATCCTTGAGTGCTTTGACGCGGTTGATATCGGAGGGATGTTACGAATCTTACGTGATCACTTCCACAGCCGGCGGGTTATTGAAGAGTGTTACGACCTACTTTTCCCTGATGGGCAGCTTCGTACCGTGATAAAGGCCATGAAGGTGGAGCTTGAGATTATCAACGAGACTCTGCTTCATCCCGATGGGTACTCTGCAGAAGACGTTGCCTCTGAGGTGCACCAACACGCGGACTTCTAACATTTCCGCGTCACGTTACAGAGGTCGGACTCCTCCTACCGCCGCGCATGCCTGCTTAGCGGCGAGTGTCGGCGAGCCTGAAACCCCCAGCGCCTGCCGTCCCATGCCAACCGCGCCTGAGGATACGAGAATGATCTCATCTCCCTCTACTCTCCGTTTGGCGATATCACGCACGATTGCGCTTATCCGTTCAAGCGCCGGGGTGCCAGTGGTCGTATCGACGACGATCTGGGTTCCTAGTTTGATGACGACACGACGGCGTGAGGACATGGTAAGGACCTACAATAAAGGTGCCCAACGGTGCAGTATGGTGGCCGGTAGTGTGTCCTGGCTGTGGCTCAGTGTCTATCATTTTATTTTCCGGAGGGCACTTCAGGAAAGGATTCGGAGACGGGGCGCCTGCGGGATCGGATAGGGGACGCTTTCCGGTAAAATTTCACATGGTGGCAGATCCTCGCGAGATCTCGCGTTTATTCCCAAGGAACACTTACTTGTGAGTAAAGCGTTACCCATATTCAGAGCCTCCTGCTACTTCCGCGCATGTAGCGACTTATCACTTTGGTATGAGGCTTATGATTTCAGTTCTCAGTCTGAAGTTTAAGGCTTTCCGCTTGAGTCTTATGGTCTTCGTTTCTCAAGTCCCCGTTAGCATACGTCTCTTCCTTGAAATTCACCGATGGCCCCGGAGCTTGTCGTCTCTCGTTCGAGTGAGTGCTCGACGCTTTTTTTCACGGGCCTCAGAGCGGATCGTGACACAGCGATTAACGCTATGCTTCTTGAGTCGGCGGTATTGGTTATACTGGTGGAACTTGTGAGTATTTTGATGTCTCACACGGGGCTATAAGCTCCTCGGGGCTCGTGTATCTTCGACACACGTAGATTCCTTGCCTGATAGCCGCATTCCCAACCCCTTGATCATCCCTTCGACGAGCCTTACTATCTAGGCTCAAGTCCTTTTTGAGCTGGAGGAAATAGCGAGGTGCGTAACTCGAAGCGACTCATCATCAAAGCGCACGTATTTTTAATCATCTTTGGTTGTTGCGTGGCGTTGATTACCTGCGAGCTTGGAGTTCGTGCCTGGCGCGGACGGCTCCTTGACTTCTCGCAACAGAATCTCGCTTTTTACCCCCATCCAACACAACAGGCACCGCGGGCGCAATATGACGAAACGCTGGGGTGGATTCCAAACACTGGACGCCGAATGATCGCGGGGGTTGAGTATAACGTCCGAGAGGACAATCTCCGTTCAAACGGACCTCAAAGCATCTCCAAAGCCTTCGAAAAGGTCGACATTTTAACCCTAGGAGACTCTTATACGTTCGGCGATGAGGTAGGCGATGACGCAACAGTACCATCAATTTTAGAGCAACTGACACGGCAGCCGATCGCTAATGGCGGAGTGTTCGGGTACGGTATCGATCAGATGGTTCTTCGCGCTGAACGTTTATCACCAACGTACCAACCCAAAACGATCATCCTTAGTTTTATCGCCGATGACGTGGCCAGAGTCGGTTCATCCTTCCGGGAACATCCAAAACCGTTCTTTATCCTAGAAAACGGAGAGCTTGTCCTCAAGAATGTTCCGGTTCCGAAACTGAACGTGATGCCCGTGTCTCGCTTCGACGTTATCCGCAGACTGTTGGGATACAGCCACCTCATTGATAGCCTCATGCGCAGGCTCGATCCGGAGTTGTGGCTATCTCGCCCCCTGCCACTTGAGAACCAAAATCAAAACGTCCCTCGCCTCAACGCGAATACACTGGATGTCTCCTGTCGCCTCATGGAGCGTTTGAGAAGATCGATAGGTAAAGAAGCTCGAATAATTGTCATCGGCCTGCATTACTTCCCCCTTTCTCAACTAGACGCCGAAACAACTCAGAAATTTCTGACGTGCGCTACAACGCAGGGATTTGAGACTTATGACTTCTATCAACAGTTTGTGCAACTGCGAGACTCAGACCCCGCGACATTTGCGGCGAACTATTACGTTCGACACCACCCAAATAGAAGGCTCAATCAGATAATAGCCGAGACTATTTTCAATAGGTTCTTCAACACGCCCAACACTGCCAGGGCGCCGTGAGCGGCGCCACAAGTGCAGGGACAACAGCAAATCTTGGGAGAAGATCCCCTTATATGAAGGAATACCTACTTGTGAGTAAAGCGCTACCCGTATTTAGGCCCCACACTACTTCTGTGCCTTGAGCCGCTCTCTGGTACGGGGCTACTTCCGCAGCTCGATGTTGAAGCGATCTGCTATCTCTGGTACACCCCAACTGTGCGGCTGACTCGATACCCGAATGATTGTCCCATATCCAACTGAGACCCAAGATGCATGCAAGTCACAGCCGAGTGACTGAGTGCGCCTGTGACAACTGCTTTGCCCAGATGCTTGAGTAGGAGTGTGAGGTTAGGAACCCGATTCTGACAACACAGCACCTGTAGCTATCAGTGTAGCTGTGCGATTGAGGTAGCGAGGATGGGTGGGGTACCTACCAGACATTACATAGCTTTGGCGCAGGAGGAATGAAACACTCCTTGGGCCAAGGGATATTTTTAGCCCCTTGCTTTAAGAGCTCGTAGCATCTCCTGCACTCCTGCCGAAATGCACGAAATAATCCGATATGGGCCGCACGAATCTCCTTTGTGGAGCCATACGCAAAGATTCGTCGCTCTTTTGGAGGTGGGATGTACGCGTCAGTTACTATATAGCCTTCGAGCCTCTCAGGGATT
>JBILFA010000017.1:0-44420 GCA_044351795.1 Bdellovibrionota bacterium
AAGCCGTAGCTCTTTCTCCAGTAATGTGCGTTCCTGCCTGGTTAAAAATCGACCCACACATTAATAATCTTACTTTTTTCAACGCCTAGATAGACCCGCGCTGCGACCCGAGTGTTTTTTGTCTTTTACGGCGCAAATGGGCCCGGCCAAGATTGCGCTCGCCCTGCTATTGCGAGTGATTTTTTTTCAAAAAATCACTCGCTCAGGGTTTAGATACGAAGCGCCTCACTATATGCCCTATTTTCTCGTTGCCTTGAGAGGTGTAGCGTTTCACGAAGAATACAAGAGGCAAGCTGACCATGCTCAAAGCACCACCGATCCGTGACGTAATGACCCGCAATCCTATCACCGTGGACATCCTCGACACTGCGAGCGCGGCCGAGAAGATCATGACATCCAAGGGTATTCACCACCTACCGGTAGTCGACGGCAACAAGGTCTACGGACTCATCTCTGACCGCGACATCATCGTGGCGCGTCGCGTGTACAGGAATCGCCCCTTCGATGGAAAGGTACTCGTGAAAGAGCTGTGCCTGGAAGAACCATGCACCGCTAGAGAAGATGAGCCACTCGACAAAGTGGCGCGCCGCATGAGCCAGAAGAAGTTGGATGCCGTGATCGTGGTGCGCGACGAAACACCGGTCGGGATCTTTACGACCACTGATGCCTGCCGCTTCATTTCGCAGATATTCAAGGCAGAGGCTAAGAGCGGCTTTTGGGCGAAGCTCCTGGGGGACTAGTCCAGTGCGTCGAGCCCCCACATCTTCACCTCGGGCTCCAACACTATCCCAAAAACTTCGCGAGCACGATCTCGACACCTCTGCATCAGGGTGCGTATCTCCAGCGCCGTAGCCCCTCTGTTCGGATTTACTATCCAATTAGCGTGTAAATCGGACACCATCGCACCACCACACCGCTCTCCCTTGAGCCCGGACTGCTCCAGTACACGCCCTGCAGGATTGTCGATGCTTGGATTTCGGAACACCGATCCCGCGGAGGGCTGCGAGAGCGGCTGAGTGGCCTTTCGGTGTTCGAGGTTTCTTCTACACGCGCCAGCGATAGCAGCCTTATCGCCCGGCGTAAGGCGGATGTGAGCAGCCGTCACGACAACTCCAGCGGGGAGTCCGGATGAGCGGTACCGCCACGGCAGCTCATCACGCTGCCAGGTTCGTACCGATCCATCGGGTGTAACGCAGCTCACAGACATCAGCCGTTCGCCGATCTCAGCACCGTGGGCGCCAGCATTCATGAACGCAGCACCGCCGAAGGAGGCCGGAATACCGGCTGCAAATTCCAACCCCGAGTAGCCTTCATCGGAGAGCTTTCTGGCGAGGCTCATTAGTCCGGCGGCCCCCCGGATCTCGAAGTCTCCCGCCGCTAGCTTCTCGAAGGTACGAAATCCCCCTCCGAGCCGAACGATCCATTCTTCTAGTCCATCGTCGCTCACAAGCACGTTACTGCCGTTGCCGACGACTCTCAGTGGTTGCCGTTCGCGGTGCAACTGCGCCGTTACGTCGCGCAGCTCTTCGATGCTCTCAACCGTCACGAGCGCCCGAACGTCTCCGCCGACCGCGAAGGTCGTAAGTGTGGACGCCGGTACATGCTCACGAACCCGACCGGACAGACGCTTGGAAACCCACGGGAGGATCTCCGGGTTAAAGGGATGAGAAGCGCTGGAATCCGAGCGAGCGGGCATCGTCACTGCACTAGTTCCGTAAGGGCTCCCGAACCCCCATCGAGGGACTGACCGGCTTGCTCAGAAACGGAGCTACGGGTCGCAAAGGCTTGTAGAAGTCGCTCGGGAACCGCCCCAACGGATCCCGCCCCCAGGCACAAGACGAGGTCCTTGGGTTTGGCTATTTTGGTAACCTCTTCCCAAGCCCGATCGATTTCGCCGACAAATTGCTTCGCTCCGTGACGGATCGCTGCACACAGCAACTCACCGCTTATCCCTTCGAGCGGCTGCTCGCTAGCGGCGTATATATCAGAGAGCATGAGGAGGTCGGCGTCATCAAAACACCCCAAGAAGTCGTCCCAGCAGGTCTTCGTTCGAGAGTAGCGATGCGGCTGAAAGAGAACTATCAATCGATCAATCGAATCTGCGAAACACTCCTTGATGGCACGCAAGGTAGCTCTAATCTCGGTCGGATGGTGCCCGTAGTCGTTCATGACGGTTACTCCACCGCAGACACCGATCACTTCCAACCTGCGCTTGACCCCTCCAAAGCAACGCAAAGCCTCCCGAATCACATCCACCGGGATCCCGAACTCGAGCGCGACACCGATGGCAGCCAGCGAGTTCTGTACCAGATGGCGTCCGAACATCGGCAGATGAAAAGCACCGAGATTGGCCCCACGATAACTCACGCTAAAATCCATGCCCTCCGGCCCGGCGATGACGTGCGTTGCGCGCAACTCAGCGTTCGCTCCGAACCCGTAGCGCAACACGCGCCTTTTGCAGTCATTAGCGATCTGTTGAACTACTGGATCGTCGATACACAGGATAGCCAATCCGTAAAAAGGAACCGACTCGACGAAGCGGCGGAAGGAATCCTCCAGATCCCGACGAGACCGATACGCATTCATGTGCTCGTCGTCGATGTTGGTTACTATCGCTACTGTCGGCTTGAGGAGCAGAAAGCTTCGATCACTCTCGTCGCTCTCCGCTACGAGAAACTCTCCCTTTCCAAGTCGCCCTCCGGTGCCCAGACTCTTGACTTGGCCGCCGATTACTACCGTCGGATCGAGTTTGGCAGCGTCAAGGATCGTTCCACACATGCTCGTGGTAGTGGTCTTTCCGTGGGAGCCCGCGACCCCCACGCCGTACTTAAGGCGCATCAACTCGGCTAGCACCTCCGCCCGTCGTACGACCGGAATCTTTCGTCGTTTCGCCTCGCGCATCTCTGGGTTAGCGCCGGTGACCGCCGATGAGTATACCACAAGGGACGCACTGGATGGGATATTCGTGGCGGCATGCCCGATAAAGACCCGGGCTCCGAGTGACTCGAGGCGACACGATACCTCACTTTCTTTAATGTCTGATCCCGAGACCTTGAAACCGGAGGTGAGAAGTATCTCCGCCAATCCAGACATCCCCGAGCCGCCGATACCGATAAAATGGAAATGAAGAGCTGGATTGTACATGTACCCCGTTCCGCTAAACTGCCGTACCTCGCGCCCCATTGGGCCGGATGAACTCTACTGCCCGGATTGCTTTGGAACGGTATCATGTGGCACAAAATCATGGAACAATCGTTACGGTGTAATAGGCCGACAGGCCACAGGAGCAAAGATCGCCATGTTGTCCGCAATGGTTCTCCCAGCAGAGGCATCCCCCCAAGAACGTTACGTTTTTAAACCATCCTTCGGTTCCAGTCATCACTGGGCGTTGTCTCAACTTCAGGGGTGCCTGAGCGGCAAGCGAGTACTCGACATCGGTGCGGGAGGGGGAAATATCGGTCGAATGATCCATCCTCAGGCACCGGCAGAGCTCGTTGCTGTTGAGATCGACACTCGCGCTCATCCTCTTCTCAGTCAGATCTATACCGAAGTGCACACCTCAATCGAGCCGCTCTCAGGGCGACAGTTCGACTGCATACTACTCCTAGACCTGCTCGAACACCTCGCAGATCCGTTTGAGTTCGTGCAACGGCTACGCCCACTCTTGGCGCCGGGGGCGTGCCTCGTCATCTCCGTTCCAAACATAGCGCACTGGAGCGTTCGATTTCCCCTCTTCTTCCTTGGTAGGTTCGAATACCGGTCCAGAGGCATCCTCGACGCCACGCACCTCTTTTTCTTCACGGCCAAGAGACTGCGCGAGCTGTGCGCCTCCATCCCCGGTGCGACGATAGAGAGCTCGTCGGTCAGCATCGAACCTATTGAACTCCTTTTGCCTAAATGGGCCTGCGAAAATGCTCTCTTCAGCGCTGCATCCCGAATCCGCAAATGGGTAGCTCAGCTCCTGCCGGGATTGATGGCGTATCAACTTCTCGCGGTGGTTCGGTTACCGCAGAAAGCGCTGAAGTAGCTGCACCACAATCGTAAGAACGATGCTCAACACAATCATCGAACCGAGGGGGACAGAAAAAAACGTCCGATTCCCCTCGTAGCGTATATCCCCGGGAAGATGCCCGAACCAAGAATAAACCCACGGCACGCGCTGAGCGAACACAGCGGCGAATCCGAACAACATCAGAATGGCACCGACTACGAAGAGAACCTTGGCTATATTCATGACCATAAGGTGTACCAGGAATCCGCTTGCTAATCACGGAATTGTCGCAATCCCTCGTGCGGAGGAGATATGCCAAGGAACATTGACCGCACCACCATTGCACCCCCTCTACGATGCTGTCATTATCCGGACAAAGCCAAGTACCGGTACCGTACGCCATGGGTATTAGCATCACTGAGCTAATCATCATATTCGTCGTCCTCCTGATACTCTTCGGGCCGGAACAGTTGCCCGTAATGGCGCGGCAATTTGGAAAGATCATGGCTGAACTCAAGAAGGGCTCGGATGCCGTACGGCGAGAGTTCTACAACTCAGTGTACACACCGGCAGATGAGGTGACCCGGGACCTCATAGCCGACTCACGCAACCTCAAAGCTCTCAAAGCGGAGCTTTTGGCGCCTCCCGTAGGAGTAGCGCCCGCAAACGATCCACGTAGAAGCAAAGCAGCAGCCGGTGAGGGTGCCTTAGCCGAAGCCGAACAGCAATCCAAAGACTCAACATCCGCCGCTTCAGAAAAGGATCGTACAGCAGGAAAGGATCATACAGAGTGAGCACAAGCGACGATCCTCACGCATTCCAGATGGGCTTGATGGACCATTTGCATGAGCTCCGTAAGCGACTCATCATATCCTTAACACTTATTGCAGTTGGAGCGATTGCCGCCTACACCTACGCCTCCCCCCTCTTCGATTGGTTGAGCAAACCGTACTTCGACGCGTTCGGCAGCAGCCCGCTCATAGGCACATCGCCAGCCGAGGCCTGGGTACTCAAGGTGAAGGTTTCGATCTTTGCTGGCGCCGTACTCATGTCGCCCGCTCTCTTCTATCAAGTCTGGGCTTTTGTAAGTCCCGGCCTCTACTCTCGAGAACGACGGCTCCTCATACCATTTGTGGTGTGTAGCACTGCCTTGTTCGTAGGGGGCGCAGTGTTTTGCTACCACGTTGTGCTGCCCTACAGCTTTACTTTTTTCTATGACGAGTTCAAATCGATCGGGGTTACGCCCACAATAAGGGTAGGTGACAACCTCTCCATGACAGTCACGACACTCGTTGGGTTCGGCGCCGTATTCGAGCTCCCGTTGTTGACCTTCTTCCTGGCGCGCGCAGGTATCGTAGACCATCGATTTCTACTCAACTGGTTCAGGCACGCCGTTGTGCTGATATTCGTTGTTGCGGCGATACTAACTCCGCCTGACGTGTTGACGCAGATCCTGATGGCGGGCCCGCTGCTGATCCTCTACGGTGTTAGCATCGGAATCGCCTGGTGGGTGGCACCACGCCCCCCTCCGGACAGCGCCGATTCGGGCCTGGTAGAATCTCCTAAAGCTCCAGGCAGTGCAGATAAAAAGTTGTTATTTCTTTAGAAACTCGGAACTTTTACCGCTTATCAACAGAGAGAGAACTTCTTGAGACGGCTGCATGAGTGAACAGCAACTACAATACGAAAGCCGGAACAAGGACGACAGCTGGAATTGTGCACTCGAAGTAGTCAAATCAGCTCTCGAAATTCCAACTATCCTGCCCCCTCTCATCAAGAATAGCTGGTCAGGTCTGTACGAAACCAAGGATTTCATGCACGGAATCGGCTTTCCGGGATGGAGCCCGCGCAGCCTCATGCGAGCGGCGGAGATGGCGGCGGACGGTGGAGATGAAACTCCCGCTGATGTGGAGCGCGCGGTCGAAATCCTAGGATTGCGTTTCTCGGCCGTAGTACTTGCGATAAACTTCGTATGCCAGGCTGCACTGATGCGGCGGCCGCCGAACGCACTGTGGACCCCTCTGTTTCGGGAAACAATGACCGCGATCGAGGTAGGATATCGCTTTGGAGGTTTTGCTCCGGCTATCGGACCCGAGGGCGGAGCCTTAATCGGCTTCTCTCACAATGCCGGTCTCACCTTGCTCTTGGCATACGACCAAAAGCGATTCGCCGACTGGCGTTCGGGCGACGTCGCAATCAACTCTCGACAAAGAGCTCTTGAGCTGTTCGGATGCGAGCCGTATCAAGTCGGTGCACTCACCCTTCAACAGCTCGGCTTCGGCCCGGAGATAGCGTTGGCCGCTGCACTCGCCAACGGCGCCTTACATCATGAACTGATAGAGATTTCGGGGACGGTTCGAGCCTGGAAAGCCGCTTTTACCTGGATCGAGGCCCTCCAACGCGGGGCGCCCTTTCCCAACGATGTCGAAGCTCGTTCGGCTTTCAGCCGCCTGCTTCCCTCGGGACCGAATGAAGAGCTCTCTGAACCACTGCAGCGCTTTCACTCCCAGCTCGCCGATATTCGTCACAAATGCTCCGCCTGGATGTGGCACCTGCCCAAGGCAAGCTACGAGGCCACAGGGGAACACCTCCATGCATTCACTACAAAGGCCATAAAAGGCAAGGTGTGGAAGACTGAGAAGCGTCAGATCATATTCGAACCGAGCTCGAGATAGCCAGAACGCGCCGATAGATCCTTACTTGCCATAAAAGCCGTGACAGATCCGCGGATAGGCCCGTACACTTTTCTTTTGAAACCACCTCGACGTGCGAGAACTCCGTATACGAAAGTTCCATTCACGTACATTGTTTTATTGACCGAGGCATCACATTAGCTCAATATCGATAGTAAGACGTCACTGTCTGGGAGCTAGCCATTAAATCCCTCCCCATGTACTTAGCTTCCCGAATGGCTAGCTGTTGAGGTAGTGGAGTCCACCGAAACTGGGGGCATCTACTCGGAGACGAGTAGGTGCCATTTTTTTGCACAATCCGACGAAAGCGCGGCACACCTCAGCAAATCTGACGTGCAAAGCTGTTCTTCATGTCAAAGATACTTTCCGTTTACTCTCCTTTCGGTACAATCAAGGGATGCGTTTGCGTAACTTGACATATCCTCTCGCGACAATCTCTGAGCGTAGCGATGGTCGCATCATCGGAGGTGCTGATCGCGTGGTACGCGGCATGTGCACCCTTGACGCCCCTCGTGAAGATTATCTCACATTCATACGGTCGCAGAGCTCGCGCGCGCTCGTGCGAGCCGTTTCACAACTCAAAGGGGCTATTGCCTTCGTGCAGGAGGGACTCCTGCCTCCTGACCACCCGCTTGAGTCGACATCACTGATCGTGGTCAAGGAGCCCTATACTGCGTTTCTGGATACTATTCCGCTCTTCTTCGAAGAGCTGGAGGCACCCATAAGTATCGCACCAAGCGCACTCATTGATCCGACCGCGAAGATCGACGAGACGGCATCGATAGGACATTTTTGCGTGATTGGGGCACACGTCACCATCGGGCCGAACTGCGTCCTGCACTCAAACGTAATCGTCGCCGAGGGCTCCACAGTCGGGGCATCCACCGTCCTCCACAGCGGTGTCGTAGTCAGAGAGTATTCGGTCCTCGGAGCTCACTGTACCGTTCACAACAACTCTATTATCGGCTCTGACGGCTTTGGATATGTACCCGACAAGCAGCGTGGACTCCGAAAAGTGCCGCAGGTAGGAACTGTCGAGATAGCCGACTACGTGGAGATAGGGGCAAACAGCTGTATCGACCGGGGAGCCGTTGGTGCGACCACTATCGGACGGGGTACAAAGATCGATAACCTAGTGCAGATAGGTCACAATGTCCAAGTCGGCTCCTACTGTATTATCTGTGCACAGGTGGGAATCGCAGGAAGCACCACTATCGGCGACGGTGTAGTCCTCGCCGGTCAAGTAGGGATAGCTGATCATTTATCAATACCCAAGGGCTCGCGCGTCGGCGGAGGATCGTCTATCACCGAGGATATCCCTGAGTCTGGTGATTACATGGGGTACCCCGTGATGAAGGTACGCGACTGGCAGCGACGCAGCGCCGACCTTCGTAGAACGGCCCGTCGCAAACAGCGCGGTAGCACTACCGAGGGCTCGAGCTAGCCATGACGAGAGATCATTGGCTAGTGCGGAGATTCCTCTCTGTGTGCGTGCTTCTCTCCGTTGCCGCATGCTCGGACGTCGAACAGACCACAAAACAGCCTGCACCTTCGCCGGTACCTCTCGAAGAGGTAACTGTGCCGTTACTCTTTACGTCTGAAACCCAGGAGTTTGCTCAAAGAGCCGTTGAAGCGTTCAACCGAGTCAACAACAGCGTGGGCGACAGGGCGATCGTTACACTGAAGCCGCAGAGTGCAACTGCGGCAGAGGTGAGTGATCTCCTACACAACCAACCCACTCAGCCTTTCCTGTGGCTCGCCCGCTCTACTTTTGAAGTCGAGGGGGCCGACCTAAAAAGCGAATCGAACGATTTTAGTGGGACTCAGTGCTTATCGCTCTTCTCCACTGCGCCCACCTTTGTCTTTCGGTCAGTGGACTCGTTCGCCTTCGGCTCCAAAGACGAACCACCCGATCTGACGCTCTTCCTGCAAGAGTCTCCAAACCCGAGCCATCCTGAAGGGAGCCTGGTGATCGGACATCCGGCCCTATCGGTTTCCGGCTCGTCTACTCTGGCGATACTTGCATCCGCAGCCGGTAACATCCCTTTCGGCGAACTCACCATGGAAAGCCTGACTGCGAATTTCGGGGTTTTCAAACGAATGGGAACTCGCATCTCACATCAATTTGCCGCCGATGAGACGATGCTCGCATGGCTCGCAAGCCGCGAAGGCGGTCTACCGGTGCTTGCTCTGACCACTCGGCAGCAGCTTCGAAGCTTCTCCAAACGAGCCCCTCAGACACAACTTAAGGAGATCGCGATCGCGCGCCCTCCTTTCGACCTCGACTATCCTCTGTGTGTATTTGAACCGTCTCAATCTTCCGCTCTCCAACTGCTGGCTGTACGACTGGCGCGCGGATTCCTGATGAGTCCCCACGTCGCCGAGGTCGCCCAAGCGGCAGGATTCTCTGACAAACAGCCTCCTCTCCCCTCTAATGTACAGATATCACGCGAGTCCCTGGCTGAGCTCGTGAGAAAACGACAGGCCTTCGAAGGGGAGAGCTGGGCATCTTTGGTCATGGACACATCGATAACCGTCGAGCGTAATCTGCTCGATTCCGTTCGAAAAGAGATCGCTGGCCGGATCCTGGCGACCGACACGCTTCCTTTTGCGACCTCCATTACGTCGTGCTCCACCACACCGGAGGTGATAGTAAGACCAACGCGAAAAGCTATTCTCGTTGCCGAGGGGCTCGAGAAACTCCGAATCTCAGGCGGATTCGCCTTCCGAGACTGTCTGATGGAGGCCGTGGAATCGGCGAGCGGAAACGAGATTCAGGCCGCTCGCAAAACGATCATCTTGATAACAAAGGGGCGCGAGACCTCCAGCGTCACGGCGCTCAATCAGCTCAAGCAGTTCATACCACAGCGCTTGACCCGTACCCGGACGATTCTCTATGTATTGTCGATAGGCAACGGCCAAACCGATAACGAGGAGTTCAATTCGCGAGCCCGCTCCCTAGGAGCGCTGGTGGTGCCGACTACCCCGAGCCGAGTTTCACAGGATCTCGCCTCCCTTCTGGCAGAGCTTTCATAGACCCCGAGCCCTCTCGCAACTCTACAGATCTCTGTCACCTGCCGAGCGCCGCTATCTTCAGGGAAGAGCGGCCAAACAACGCGTATGCCTCGTGGCACCATTTGCCTTGCTTCCTCAGAGACACCACTGCAGGACATGACCCGAATGCACGATTCGATCGACGCCGTCGGATCGAAGAACGAGTGCGCCGTTTGACTCAACGCCTCGAAAAGTTCCAGAGAGCACCTCTCGTCCGAGATCTATCGTTACAGAGCTTCGATCAACCACGAAACAGGAGCGATCTATCCATCTTTTGTGAAACGCCTGGAAGCCCCCTCCTGCACAAAAACTCCGATGAGCATCAAGCAGCGTAACCGCAAGTGACGAAAGTACCCGGCTCAACGAGACTTCGATACCGAAAGCCCGTCTCAAAGAGCTTGCGTTAGCTATGTCGCTCGGAGCATCAGAGATATTGAGCCCTAAACCCACCAGCACGGCCCGATGAGTTGAGCGCTCCTCTACCTCAATCAGGATTCCGCCAAGCTTGTGCAGCTCTCCACCAGCCACCACTACCAGGTCGTTGGGCCACTTGAGCTGCAAAGCCCCTCCCAACGAGCCGATAGCTTCCGCTATCGCTACGCCCACCGCGAGCGAGTATCCCGATAACGTGAACATCGGCAGTTCGGTGCCGAAGATGAACGTTCCCATGAACGCAGACTCAGAGGAACTCCAACTCCGTCCTTGACGACCACGCCCAGCGCTCTGTCGTCGTGCGACGACTACTCCGGCACCGGGAAGATCCAACAACGTACGTGCGACGTCCATCGTCGAGGACACCTCGTCGTAGATACGCGCCGTAGAATACCCTTGGATTACGAGCTCCTCGAACATAATGCGCTAAGAGATCCGCATCGATATATCCACGTTCGGAGCTCGGGTCGTCAGAGCGCCGATCGATACGGCATCGACTCCAAGCGTGGCGAGCGTCGAAAGCCTCTCCTTTGTTACACCTCCTGAGACTTCGAGTAAGGGGCGCGGAGTAGCCTTTTCGGCGATCCGCACGGCCTCCCGGATCAGCTCGTCGGAGAAATTATCGAGCATGATAATGTGAGGCGAAAACTCCAGCGCTATCCGTAGCTCCTCCAGATTGCGCACCTCTACCTCCCACGGCATATACGGAGGCTTAGTAGCGGCCACATCGCCCAGAGCGCCTCGTATTCCGTGCGAATGCCCATCGATGTGGTTGTTCTTCACCAAGATCATATCTCCGAGCGAAAATCGGTGGTTCTGACCACCTCCGGTACGCACGGCGTACTTGTCGAGATAGCGCCAGCCGGGCATAGTTTTTCGCGTATCCAGGATGGTCAATCCGGGCTGTGCCGCGCATACATCGTGTGTAAAGGTTGCCACTCCACAGAGCCGCTGCAGGAAGTTGAGGATCGTCCGCTCGGCTGCGAGCACAGCCCGCGTCGGACCTTCGAGCTCGACCAGGGACGTCTCGTCCTGCACCACCGCTCCCTCGGAACAGTGCACATCAACCTTGATGCACCACCCCCCGCCCTCGATCACCGCGTGCACGATCGGAAGTCCGCACACAACCAGCTGTTGGCGCGCTATCACCCGCGCGTGCGATATGCGTCCCTCGGGCACCGCAAGGCGCCCCGTAATATCGCCACACGCGAGATCCTCTTCGATCGCAAGCGCGATCAACTTCTTGACGGGAGGGGTAATGTCCATAAGAGATCCTCTATCTATCGAGCGCCCACTGATACGAATGGCGCGTTAGAACTCGCAATGTGGCCGCCGCAGGAACTGCGAGAAAGACACCGAGTAAGCCGAAGAGTTGTCCTCCAGCAAAGAGCGCCAGGATAATAACAAGCGGCGACAATCCCACCGACTCTCCAAGAATTCTCGGCGTTATCACCGTTCCCTCGAGGCCTTGAACCGCGGCGTAGACTCCCCACACATACACAACGTGCGTCATATCTCCGAAGGTAACCAGCGCCATGAGCGAGCTGAGACAGATGCCGCTGATGAAGCCCACATACGGAATCAGATTTCCGAATCCAGAGATAGCCGCTAGCAGCAACCATAGATCTACCCCGACAAAGCCGAGGCCCATAGCATACAGAACGAACAGAACAGTGCACACGATCACCTGTCCGCGCACAAACGAGGACACATACGTGTTGATCTCACCGAATATCTCAGAGACTTTCTTACGGCGAGTGATCGGAAATACTCCAAGAAAAAATCGGTGAATGTGTGGGAGATCAAGTGCGAGGTAGTAAACAATAAACGGCAGGAGCGCGATGTTCACCAGGGTCAAGGTAATTGAGTATCCTTGTAGAACGGTGCGGAGCACCGCTCGACCGATCTCCTTGACCGTGTCACCACTGACGTTAGAAAGGAGCGAGGGAAGAGAGGAGACCAATTCGTTTACGTCATGGCTTTCACGAACCCCGTCCGGAAGATAGTCACGAAAGTTTTCTACGACCGGCCCAAGGCGCTCTTTGCCTACCTCTATGTAGTGATTGAGGTTCTCGCTCAGGCGTTTGAATTCATCAATCACGGTCGGCACCGCAGTTATCCCCAAGAGCACTATTCCCGCCAGCACTGCCGCGAACACGAGAAATATCCCCAACATGCGCTGAAGTCCGCGCTTTTCGAGGTATGACACGATTGGATCAACGGCGTAGGCCAGGAAGTACCCCAGCACCAGGAGCACAACCAGCTCTTTGAGTTGGAAGATTATCCACCCGAGTGCGAGTATCGCTGTACAGGTCAAAACCCATAGCGGCGGAAGGAATGTTTCACGAGACCGCATCGCGTTTTATGTACCTCACAAAAAGGTCAGCACAGGACGCCCAAACACCTGCTCAACCTCTTCACATAGCGCTTCTGACGGAACCACACAAACCGGAGAATTCGCCCCGTCACGCAGTACCATACCGACCTCACCGGTTTCGAGCTGTAGTCGCACCCGGACAGGACAGGTCCCTGTGTGCCGCTGAAAGATCGATTGCACCTTCGGGAGATCTCGTTCGATGTCATCACGCCCGGTCAACATCAGCACCCCTTGAGTAGCGCTCCTGTCCCGCAAGGCTATCAGAGATTCCATCTTGTCGACGATCAGCGCACAGCGCTCATCGGTCACGTCGGCCCGACCTGTCACCAACACGGGATCGTCTGCCACCAATAGGCTCTGTACCAATCGGTAGGTGTCCGGCCATACGATCGAATCTATCGTCCCCAACCAATCTTCGAGCGCAAAGCTCGCATAGCGATCGCCCTTCTTGGTGTTTTTGAGCTTCAGTGCGGTTATGACCCCACCCAATCGCACCTCTCGAACTTTTTGGGTCTTTACGTCGTTGGTAGTCAAGGCACCCAAGCGCTTGAGGTCGCCGCGGAACTTTTCGAGCGGGTGTCCGGATATATAAAATCCTAGAGCTTCGCGCTCAAACGCGAGCTTCTGATTCACCGGCCACTCAGGCAGCGCTGCAAATCGCTTCGGGAGTACGGGCTTGGATGCCGCCGCCCCGAACAGCGACATCTGATTCGGATCGACGTTCTTGGCGGAGGAGAAGGCCCTCACAAGGTCCTCTACTCGCTCCAACATCTCACGACGGCTGGCCTTCGAGAAATCGAGCCCTCCACTCTTGATCAGGTTTTCGAAGACCCGCTTGTTCACGCTGTGGAGGTCGACCCGTGAGATCAGATCCTCGAGATCGGCAAAGGGGCCGTCTTGACGCGCATGTACGATCGCTTCGACGGCCTTCTCGCCGGTGCCCTTCACCGCCTCGAGACCGAAGAGGATCTTATCTCCCCGGACCGTGAATCCGGCCGAGCTTTCATTGACGTTCGGCGGAAGAACCTGGATCTTTCCTCGACGACACTCGTTGAAATTCTTGAAGGTCTTGTCGCTGTCCTCCATGTCGTGCGTCATCAGCGCGGCCATGAACTCGACACCGTAATGCGCCCTGAGGTAGGCGGTCTGGAACGACACCAGCGCGTAAGCGGCGGTGTGACTGCGGTTGAATCCGTACCGTGCGAAGGTTTCCATCTGCTGGAAGATCTCGTCGGCCAAGCGCTTTTCGATACCACGCTCGACCGCGCCCCCCACGAAGCGAACTTTCTGCTTCGCCATCTCCTCGGGATCCTTCTTACCCATCGCCTTACGAAGAAGATCCGCTTCTCCGAGCGAGTAACCGGCGAGCGCGCGAGCGAGCTGCATGATCTGCTCTTGATAGAGGATAACGCCGTACGTATCGGCCAGGATGTCCTTCATCACCGGGTGCAGATACACTATCTGCTCGCGCCCGTGTTTACGCTCGATGTATCTGTCCACCATGCCAGCATCGAGCGGTCCTGGTCGGTAGAGCGCCAAGATAGCCACGATATCATCGAAGCAGCTCGGTTTGAGCCTCACCACCATCTCTGTGATACCGCTCGATTCGAGCTGGAATACGCCGGTGGTATTTCCGGCGCACAACAGAGTATACGGCTTCGGATCGTCCAGAGGAAGGGTATTCAGATCGAGCAAGACTCCCCTGCTCTCCTCGATGATTTTTACGGCCGTGTGGAGCACCGTGAGGGTCTTGAGTCCGAGGAAGTCGAACTTTACAAGTCCGACCTTCTCCACATACGTCATCGAATACTGCGTAAGATCGTTACCGTCCTTGTCGACCATCATCGGAAGGAGGTCGCTCAAAGGGCGATCTCCGATAACGACTCCGGCCGCATGCATGGAGGTGTGCCGCGTAAGCCCTTCGAGCTTCATCGCGAGCTCTATCAACTGCTGCCCTTCCCCCGCCGCGTACTCGGCCAGTCTGGGCTCCATTTTGATCGCTTCAGTGAGAGGGTAATCGAAACCTTGCCGGGGCGCAGGAACGAGCTGCGCGATGCGGTCGGTCTCGGCGTAGCTCATACCGAGTGCGCGTCCGACGTCCTTTATTGCGGCTTTTGCTTTCAAGGTACCGAAGGTAGCTATCTGAGCTACATTCTCCTTACCATACTTCTCAACGACGTACTTAATCACCCGCTCACGGCCGTTGATGCAGAAATCGACGTCGATATCCGGCATGCTAATACGTTCGGGATTCAGGAATCGCTCGAAGAAGAGTTTATTCGCAATCGGATCAACTTCAGTAATTCGAAGAGCGTACGCCACCAGCGAGCCAGCTACGGATCCACGACCCGGACCCACGGGAATCCCGCTGTCTTTTGCCCACACAATAAAGTCTGATACCACGAGGAAGTATCCCGCAAACCCCATCTTTCCGATCAGCGAGACCTCTTCGTCCAAGCGATCCCAGTACACCTGCGTCTTTGCGGCATCCCATCCCGGGGCCGACGAGAGCACCTCCAATCTCTTGGTGAGGCCTTCGAGTGCCATCGCTCCCATGATCTCTATCAACGGCCGAGTGTCATCAGTTTCGAACTTCGGCATAAAGTAAGTCTTCGAATCGAGCGAGAGTTCGCATTGGGAGGCTATCAGCGCAGAATTATGCACGGCCTCCCGCGCGATATCGTATGCACAGAGCTCTTCGATCATCTCCTGCTCGGTCTTCAGATGCAGCGTGAACCCCTCGTGCTTGATGTGATCGGGATCGAGCACCGTCTTACCGGTCGAAACGCACATCAGGACCTCTTGAGCGAAGTGATCCCCCTTTTCGAGGTAGTGACAATCAGTGGTCGCCACCACAGGAACTCCAAAGCTCTTGGCGAGGTCGATGACCGCCGTATTGTGTTTTATCTGCTCCTTGATCGGATGCGGCTGAATCTCGAGGTAAAAGCGATCCTTGAATACACCCGTATAGAACTCTAGAACCGCTTTCGCTTGGGCGTAATCGTCGACCTCAGTAGCCGAAGCAAGCTCTCCGGCAAGACAACCGCTCAGTACGATTAGCCCCTCGGAGTAGCGCTCGAGCAGCTCGTGGTCGACACGCGGCTTGAAGTAAAATCCTTCTTTGTATGACAGGCTCGAGAGCTTACAGAGGTTGTGGTAGCCGGTCTTGTTCGCTGCGAGCACGGTAAGGTGACAGGTACCGGCTCCGCCATGAGCACGCATCTTGCGATCGTGTCGAGAGCCGGGGGTAACGTAGAGCTCGCACCCAACAATCGGCTTTATACCTATCTTCTTGGCGGCGGAGTAAAATTCCACTGCACCGTGCATATTGCCGTGATCGGTCATAGCGATCGCGGGTTGCCCGAGCTGATGCGCCCGCTCCAGGACATTCGGGAGCTTGTTAGCTCCGTCCAGGAGGCTGTACTGAGTGTGGAGATGGAGGTGAACGAACTGCGACACGCCGCCCCAGAGAGATTGTATTACTGCATTTGTACCAAAGAGAGCTTTATCGAAAAGAGAGCACCCCTTCCAAAGAACGCTTCGGAAGGCCGTATCCTACCCCCTCGGGGTTATCCGCTCAAGCGTTACGTGAGGTATCTCTGGGGTCAGTTGCAGCGGCGAGCCGTCAACCTTTAGCCCACGCGCTGCTTGAGCGAAGGGAGCAGCTCACTACCCGCCACCTGGACGATCTCTGAGGTGCGGTACAAGGTCTCCAGCGCTTCGAGCAAGGCGAAATCCTCCTCACGGTGTTGGGTCAGTGCGGCATCCTTCATCTGCTGCAGCGAAGAGATGTAACTCTGCAGCGTATCGTGGAACCCCTCTACGTCACCCTCTTGCGGGGTAGCACGAGAGATCTGCAACTTGCCGCCATACCGGTACATCGCATATCGCGCCAACATCTCGGCGTTCTTCGGTTGGCTCAGGTCGAGCTCGGGTCGAGCCAACTGGTACCTCACCCACAAGGTCTTTATGTCCTTGGCATATTTAGGATTACACTGCTCTAACAGGGCTTTGTTACCCGTTGCGATAGCCTGGTTAAGGAGGTCACGCGCGGCGAAGTCGGGTCGGTAGACATCGAATTCGACATCACAGGTGGTTGGAGTAAAGAAGTTCTTGAGGGTTGTTCCCTTGAATTGCGTCAAGGCTGCGCGCGCGAGGCGCTGCAGCTCGGACACCTCGAGCGCTCTCCCGGAGGTGAAAAACGAGTGCTTGTTGACGCTTCGCCACATGATACAGCTCGGATCCTGTTTTATTGAATACCGCTCGAGATCTATCCAGAGCGCCGAGCGACCATCTGCATCGAGGAGAGTCACAGGCTTAGAGACCTTGTAGTCGTCCTGTGCGAGGTCGTACTCAGGACTATCAACTGTGTAGACCGTCCCTCCACGGGCAGTCGAATGGA
This sequence comes from Bdellovibrionota bacterium, assembly GCA_044351795.1. GTDB lineage: Bacteria > Bdellovibrionota_C > UBA2361 > UBA2361 > OMII01 > OMII01. Next base: position 16,950 of record JBILFA010000017.1, read on the forward strand.
GTCTCAGCCCCTCATAGGGCTCAAACGAGGCTACATCGAGACTAGTATTCGCTTTGAGCCACTTTGCAAGTTCGATCGTGAGAACCACATCCGCACGCGACTCATGTAACTGCACCCCCTCCAAAAGCCCGAGCGCATGGCACACGGTTTCAAGGGACAACGACAACTTCTTCTCGCCCTCACGCTGCTTGCGCACAAGGGCACGAAATTTCTCGGAGCTCAAATACGCCTTGTGAACAACGTGAAGGAGGTCTCTTGGCAAGGTTTTGTTACCGAAGAATGCATCCTGCCCGTTTCTGATAAAGCCGGTACGAAGATATCCCAGATCGAATTTTGCGGAGTTGTATCCTATCAGGGCGATATTTCCGGAAGCCTTACGCACGCACTCATCCACGAAGCGGCGAATCCGCACGAGCGCCTGTGTCTCGTATTCGCGTGCCGCCTCTTGATGCATCAAGACGTTTGTTCTGTTGGCGAGTATTGCCCCAGCATCAGGGAGTTGAAGACGCGAGATGCGCACCAATCCAGACAACTCGCCGAGGATCGAGAGCGAATCGTCGACGAAGATAAACGAGTAGTTGAGGATCTGCCCTATGGCGTGCTTATCGGAGGTCTCGAGATCGTAGAAAACCGCGAACATGGTTTCGACAGGCTACACCAGATCAGGATAGCCGCAAAGTTGAAACAATGCGCGGAGTCTTTCTGTAGTGATTTGCAAAAGCCGGGATTTCGCCACGGACTTTTGAAAACCGCTATAGCTCTCTACTAACCCTTAACTCGCTCAACCAAAGCCGACATAATAGCCTTCTGCTCGAACGCGTGACGCTTACCCGAGCCGGTCGATGTTGCGGCCGAACTTGGGCGACCGATGTAGGTGGGTTTGATACCGAGCGACTCCTCGATCAACGGGCTTACAAAGCTCCAGGCCCCCATATTTTGCGGCTCCTCCTGAACCCAGGTTACCCCCTTGGCCTTACTCGCCTTGAGGATCGCTTGGAGCTCCTGTGCCGGGAACGGATAAAGCTGCTCTACTCGGAGCACCTTAACTGAGCATTTTCCAGGCGCTGTCAGCGCTGCCATGACGTCGTAGTAGACCTTCCCTGTCACGAGCACGAGGTGATCCACCTTCTTGCTCTCGGAGAGATCCGTCTCGATGACCCTCTTAAAGCCACCACTGGTAAACTCCGACAGAGCGCTCGCAGCGGCAGGAAGACGCAAAAGACTCTTTGGTGTCATGACCACCAGCGGTCGTTGGATCTCCGAGAGCCCCTGACGCCTAAGCAGATGAAAGTGCTGCGCCGCTGAGGAGGGATAACACACGCTCATATTCCCCTCGGCGCACATCTGTAGATAGCGCTCGAGGCGAGCACTGGAGTGTTCCGGACCTTGGCCCTCGTAGCCATGCGGCAACATCAATGTAACACCGGACATCTGTCCCCACTTGGACTCGCTGCTGGTGATAAATTGGTCGATGATGACCTGTGCGCCGTTAGAAAAATCGCCGAATTGAGCTTCCCAAATGACGAGGGTGTCCGAAATAGTCGCGGAGTAGCCGAACTCGAAACCCAGCACAGCGGCCTCCGACAGTGGGCTGTTGAACACCTCGAAACGTCCCGCACCGGGCTGCTGAGAAGCCAACGCCTTGAGTGGGCTGAAAACGCCCGGTTTATCGTACCCATCAAGTACGGAATGGCGCTGACTGAATGTACCACGGCCGCAGTCTTGCCCGCTCAACCTCACCGAACGCCCCTCGAGGACAAGGGAGCCGAACGCCAAAAGCTCTGCCATTCCCCACTCGATTCCTTGGCCCACTTCAACGGTCTCGACGCGCTTTTCGACTATCTTGGCTAACTTCGGATGAGGCTGGAAGCCCTCGGGGTATTTAACAAGAGCGCGCGCGATACTCTTGAGGCTATCAGACGACACACCGGTCTCCGACGGAGATGAAACGACCTTGCCGTACGTCGCACACGCATCTCCCTGCAGCGCCGGAGCCATACGCTCATGACTGGAGGCGAACTCCTGCTTGTACGCGGCTACCGTGGAATCGACATACTCCTGCGTTACAATCCCCTCACTCACGAGCCGATCGGCGTATTGCTGCCAGATCGGACGTTTGCTCTTGAGCTCACTGTAGGTAAGCGGCTGCGTGAAACTCGGATCGTCGCCTTCGTTGTGGCCGTGCTTGCGGTGACCGATCAGATCAACGAACACATCTTTGCCAAAGGTGTTACGGAAATCGACAGCGAGTTTGGTGACCCAACACGCTGCTTCCGGTTCCTCGCAGTTAACGTGAAAGATCGGTGAGTCGATCCCCTTGGCGAGATCGGTACAGTAACGTGTCGACCGACTTTCGTCCGGCGTCGTGGTGAATCCGATCTGATTGTTGATTACCAGATGGAGTGTTCCACCCGTCGAGTATCCGTCGATACCCGAAAAGTTTATCGTCTCGAATACGATACCCTGTCCAGCGAACGCGGCATCTCCGTGCATAGCAACCGGCAGCACACGGGTACGGTTCCCATCGTAGCGGAAATCCTGCAACGCGCGCGAAATGCCCTCAACCACGGGGTTTACGAACTCAAGATGCGAGGGATTGGGAACCATCTTGACCCCCACGCTTCTACCATCGACAGCAAAGGAGCTATCCCATCCAAGGTGATACTTAACGTCACCGGCACCAAGAACGGTTGCCTGTGTCTGGTCCTCAAATTCGGCGAAGAGCAGCTCGAGCGGCTTGCCGACGATGTTGGCCAGCACATTAAGGCGTCCGCGATGCGCCATGCCGCAGACGATCTCCTGGATTCCCCCTTTGACAGCGTCCTGAATGACCCTTCGGAGTACAGGGATGAGGGTATCGTTCCCTTCGAGGGAAAAGCGCTTTGCGCCCACATATTTTCTGTGCAGCTCCGACTCGAAGAGATCGGCTTTGACGAGTTCACGCAACATCACTGTGCGATCCTCTGCATCATGCACAAAAGGTATCGCGTTACGCGACTCAATCCTCTCCCTCAACCACTCTCGTTCTTCAGTGCGTGTGAGGTGCTGGTATTCATATCCGATCGACGAGCAATAGACCGCTTCGATATCCCTCTGGAGTTCGACAAGCGATGTATAGGTTGCCCCCGCAAACGAATAGCCGCCGAGCGGCACCGACTCCGGACTGCGAGTCTCACCGTAATGTTCGGGCGCCAATTCCTGCGGGGTCCCGGGCATGACACCGCCCTGAACGAGAGGACTGAGGCGCGCCTTTAAGTGACCACATCGGCGATAGCCCTCGACGAGCTTATCCGCGAGCGCTTGCGCTGAACTACCGCCCACCGCTGGTGCTGCTGCACTTTGTCCGCGAACCGCAACCTTAGCTTGACCATTGGCGTGACCATTAGTATGGCCATTGCCGACTACCGCGTTGCTTGGTCCATCAAGTCCCTTGAAGAACTCGACCCAGCTCGGGTCGACCAGGGAGGGATCCGAGAGATAGAGCTGATAAAGCTCAGCCAGATAACCGGCATTGGGACCAAAGGAGAACAAGCTATCACCGTTCATAAGTATCCGACGCCTAACACAAAATTAGTCCCCGAAGTCTAGCAGATAGTCGGGGGGCCTTCAAAGTCCGGATGCATAGAGAGGTCGGTTGTAAGACCCAGAAGCTTGAAGACTCATGAGAATGAATTGCCGCTCTGGTTTCATCACTTGATGAGTTGTGGGATGGGTTGTTGCCCCAGAAAACTTTATGAAAGATTACTGGGAGTTACCAGAGAACTACGGGCTCACCACGACCTCGAGGGTTACCTGTGGAAGTGAGACAACGCGCGCATCATGACAACTTTGACCTCGGAACTGAAAAAGGTGGGATACTAAAAACCAGAACCGGCCAAGGTCGACCCTCCCTGGGACGGTCCCGTGTACCTACCTATGCTTTCTTCTTGGCCTTCTCCGATTCACCGACCATCGTCAAGCCCGCCACCATAATAGCTGAGAGGTTATTGGACTGAGAGAGCGCCGCCGGCACAGATGATGTTATCTGCTGCCGCAACCGCTCTGCGACATCCTCAGGCGATTCGTTTCCTCGCACACTTTGCGATAGCTCGAGCATGGCGAGACCAGTAGCGCGCGCGAGTTGCACGTTCTTTCCCAACACATCGAGGGTCAGATCGAGTGCTTTGATGTTTTGCTCCAGTTTGCCTCGCGCACCTTTGAGCTCGTCACGTATCCGCCTAAAAGTACCGGCGTATTGCTCCAACTCGCTAGCATTGGAGTCGCTATCAATACCGCTCTCGAACTCTGCTACAGCGCGGCGTACAGCATTGGTGAAGGAACTAACTGGGATGAGTGTGGCGGCCGATGTCACCTCTCCGTTCTCATCCACTGTTGTTTCTGTGAGCGAGGTGAGCTTTGCGAACGTCTTTGATAGAGTTTCGATCTTATCCGGATCGAGACCGCTCTTTGCGAGCTGCGCCGAGAGATCCTTCGGATCTAGAATATCGCTATCTTGAATCTTAGCGTCCTTAATCGTCTGTTGGAACGTCCGCCCGAGATCCTGAAACTCCTTGATCATCGTTTTAGCGGTACTCGAGCCCAGGTTCCCCTTGGCTGCCTTTGAGAGCAGGAGATCGAGCCGATCGATAACACCGAGGAGCTGTTCATTTGTCTGCTTGGATACCTGCACGTAGGTGATCCCGGCGTTAATCGCTTGCAGTCCCATGGCGACGTTGCGTGCCCCGGTCCTTAGCGACACATCTACGGAAGCCCCATCATCCTTCTTTGCCAGCGGTGATCTAGTCTTATTCCCCTCACCGGAACCGGTAAGACCCGAGACAAAACTACCTGTAATTACCCGCTTTAGGCTCGATATCGTCATGAGATCCGCTGAGTGTTAGGGGGGCATTGCGCCCTCCCTTCGCCCATTAGGATGAAGCGACCAAGGCCGGGGTTTCCGGTTAAAAGGAGAGCCCGCCTCGAAAACCGCTCTAGCTGAGGCGATCCGCCATCCACTTCTTTAGCTCCCGAGTACCTTGAATGCCCACCTTGTGGCCGACATCGTCCTCCACATAGGTAACGAAGAGGCCAAGACCTCGTAGATACTCCACCCCCCGCCGTGCTCGCTCGATCGTCACGACCTCGTCCTGAGTGCCGTGCGCTGCAAACACATCTGGAGCGCTGAGAAGCTGTGCACCTTTCTCAGGCTTCGGGACGAATCCTGCAAGGAGCGCAAGCCCATCAAGGCGCAACGAACCAGTCAACGCTGCGGTCGCCAGCAACGCCGCCCCTTGCGAGAACCCGACTGCATACACCTTCTTCGGCGCTAACTCGAACAGTTCAATCACCCGCTCAACCCCGAAAGCCACCCTTTGCGCCGCTCGTCCAATAGCGATCTCGCGATCCCCTGAGGACTCCATATCCCACCAACTGAAACCACCCAGAGGATCGGGCACAAAGGCTTGCAGCGACACCACCGACGCCGCAGCGGGAACCGATCGCTCAAAGGTCCAGATCACCTCACGAGTACCGGCACGCCCATGCACCAACACGATTAACGGTGAATCCCTGCGGGCTCCGTTACGATAAAGAAATTTCAGTCCGACGAAATCTTCCTGCTCAGGGGTTGAGATGTGACGCATGTATCCGTCTATTGCACAGATCACGCTTCGTATGGAAGCGGTCGGAGTAAGCCTGCGGCGGATCAGGTGCCGGACGAGCGCAGCATTAGACGCGAAGAGGCTCTTCGGGGAAATGAATAGTACCAAAGTTACTCACTCAATTCCGAGCCGCCCCCAGCACCTGAGCCACTAGTTCACCTTCGGCCTTTTCGGCAAGAAATACAGCTCCAGCTCCGCTCAGGTGACTCCACGATAGCGCGGGGTTGATCGGGTTCTTCACGAAATCCTCGTAGAGGACCTCGCTTCCGTTAAGGACAGTGCATGCCCCCGATTCGCAAAAGTAAGGGACGGGGTCGAAGTAGGTAACGCTTGGACTACTCGATAGGATGTCTGCCAAAGTCTGCCGATAGTCGCCGTCGTATGCAGCTGCCTGTGCAGGTGTCTGGGAACACATCGTTGTGTCGACGCCTCCCCCCTTTACTCTTCTGCCGCACCCCTTCGGATCTATTCCCTGCGGTGGGTTGTAAAACAGAAGTACTCGTTGGCCCGAGGCGTGCCAAAAATCGACCGTGGCTTTCAGCGCCGTCGCGAAGGCTTCGGCAGATTCAGGTTGGGCGGCGACACGCATCATGACGTACTCCTTCCCGCGCGTGTAGGCGCGCCAATCCAAGGCGAGTATCACAGTGTGTAGCTTCGAGCGATCGACGGAGGTCAACACGGCGTTGAGCAGCTCCTGACAAGGCTTGGGACCGTATCCCAGAAGCATGGAGCACTGCCCGCGGCCGAACTGTTTGAAGGTAAATGGATATTTCTCACTCAACCGCATAAGAGTTGAGGCGTAGGGGTTGGAGAAGCTGTCTCCCAAAAGAAGGACATCTGGAGCAGTATCGGTGTTGCCGGGATGGCACCAATCGTCACGGTACGAAACCTTGCTGACCGACTGACAGCTGTGTCTGTAAGAGAATCGCTCTCCTCCATGCTTAATGAGATTGGCTCTACTCCGATACTTCAAGCCATCTTGTTGAGCAGTCCAAAAGCCTACGGCCCCGAGCAAGCTCATGCCGACACAGAGCAACCCTATCTTTGTGCGCGAGATGGCGCCAGCTCGAAGCGGGCGCTCGATGAAGCGGTACGTGGCGACAGACAGGATAAAGCTCAGCGCAACTACACTACAGCGGGTTTCGAGCGTGGGCTTGCCTGGAGAGATGATGTGGTCGAATGAGAGAAACGGCCAGTGCCAGAGGTACAACGGAAAACTAATCAACCCTATGCCTACCAGCGCAGGGTTCGCTAACACTCGTCGGTTCAGCCAAGCTCTCGGCCCGGCAGCAATCATAAAAGCTGCTCCTAACGTCGGTACGAGGGCGCGCCATCCAGGGAAGAAATAATCCGGTTGAAACGTACTACACGCGATAACGATGAATGCACATCCCAAGAGCGCAAGGAGCGAGCGGCTTGTGTCGCTACCGATACGCGAAGGGGGTGTATCAGCTATCAAGGGCGCAAACGGTGCGCGTGTCAGAAGGGCTCCGAGCAGCAGCTCCCATGCGCGTGTCAGTGGCGAATAGAATGTTGCAATCGCATCGGTTCGAATCCGGTACAGGTTGAGCCCGAGCGAGAGCGCACCGATGCCTACGATGATAAGGGTGGTGCTGCGCTGCTACCTTGAAGCCAGAATAAGAAGTAGAGGCCAAAAGATGTAGAACTGCTCCTCGACACCGAGCGACCACAGATGAAGGAGAGGCTTTGACGCGACATCCGGGTCGAAGTAACCGGTCTCCCATGCCAGCAAGTAGTTGGAGCCGAACAGAGAAGCCGCAAGCATATGGATGCCGAGCGAGCGGTACTCATCAGCCAAAAGAACGAACCAGCCCAGCACATAGAATGAGGTGACGACTACGAGAAGGGCTGGGAAAAGTCGATTGATCCTCCGCGCATAAAATGTGCGGAGTGAGAACGTTCCTCGCTCGAGGCTCTGCCGAATAATCCCGGTAATGAGATACCCCGAGATAACAAAGAATACGTCTACCCCTACGAATCCTCCGGGGAGCAGCTCCGGAAAGGCGTGAAAGATCACTACCGCAAGAACAGCGACTGCACGAAGCCCATCGATGTCTGCGCGATAATCAGGGAGCTTCGAGTGCATTAATCCCATCCAGAAGGCCGTGCTACTATATTTTTCTAACGCCCGTCGGTGCGACTCGAGCAACGAAGTATCCCACTCTGCCGCCTCGCGATCCTTGGGTAACAGCTCTCGATATGCGGTATACTGTTTACCCCCCTCAACGGTACCAATTAATCCGCATTGCCACACCCTTTTTTGCTCAGCTCATGTGGCTTCGCCATCGGCTCTCGCTCCCCTGCTCGTCTCAGTTTTCTGATTCCTGCACTCTCTTAATGGGTCGCTACGCAACGTTTTTTAGCGACGAAACTCCTTGCAAAACGTCAGTCGATTACCTACACATCTCATAACGGGAAGCAACGGTACGGCTTTACGCTCTGACACCGGTTAGAGTAGCGTCCTCGCTTTGTTTCCTTCGCCTTAATCCTCAACCTTAATCCTGGTGAAGACAGTGTCGTTTCTAAATCTCGAAAACAGATCGGTCCTCGTGGCTGGTGGTGGCGGAGGTATCGGAAGAGAGATCGCCTTGGCTCTCGCGGAGTGCGATGCCAGGGCGATCGTTGCTGATATCGACTTCAATCTGGCTGAACAGGTCGCGCTCCGAGTTACTCGGGCAGGGGCAGCGCCATCGGCGTACCATCTCGATGTCACATCAGACACCTCTATTTCAGAGCTCTTTGAGCAGATTGAGAGCGCTCACGGAACGCTGTACGGCGTAGTAAATTGCGTCGGGGTTGTCGGACCGGGTACGGCACTTGACTGTTCGGTAAGCGAATACCAACGGCAGGTCGAGATAAATTGCTACGGAGCTATGCGCTTAGCCCGAGCATTTACGAAGCACGTGGGTAACGCGGATCCGAAAGACACCTCGACCTGCGAAGAGGTCCGCGGCAGCTATGTTTATATCAGCAGCATTGCGGCGGATCTGGCGATCCCCGAACGCGACCCATACTGTGTCAGCAAGGCCGCGGGCCAGGCATTCCATCTTAATCTTGCTAACGAGGTTGCCTCACTCGGCATAAATGTGAACGTGGTTCTTCCTGGCCGTACTGACACACCGTCGGCGGCCGAACGGGCCCGCGGCTCTCGACATGCGGCAGACCAGATGTATGCCACCCAGCGACGCGCTGGAATGATACCCTCTCAAACGGTCGCTAAGACCTGCGCGTTCCTCCTGTCTCCCGACCTAGTTGGTTTCAGCGGCCAAAAGGTTGTTATAGCGGAGGGGGCTGATACCACCTATCGGCCATCCTACGAGGCGCTGCAAAGGGCCAAGGCAGGGCCGCTTTTAGCCGATGAATGAGGCCTTTGTGCCTAGTGCGGGCCGTTATTTTCGACTGTGCACGATCTTCCCTTTACGCCCCTCGAGACGAGTGTAAAATGGGGGGCTGTTTTGACAACTAACGAGAGCGCTATGAATAACACCCCCTCTCCATTGTTCCTACGCCTTCATCGGGAAGATAATGTCGTCGTTGCACTCCAGGATCTCCCAGAGGGCATGCTGGTAGAAGCGACAACCGTTCGGCAGATGATCAAGCGTGGCCACAAGGTGAGCGTAGCTCCGATTGCAAAAGGAGAGGTCGTCAGAAAATACGGCCAGGTGATCGGCTGGGCTGCTTCACCGATTGAGCCGGGAGAGCACGTTCATACACACAACGTGGAGCTACAAAAGCTCGACATGGATTACGAGTATGCTACCGAGCATCCATCGATTCCAGCTCTTCCCGAGTGGGCCGCTGGTCGAACTTTCATGGGATATCCGCGCGATGATGGTCGTGTCGGTACCCGCAATTACATCTTGATTGCCAGTACCGTCAACTGTTCGGCTACCGTGGTTCGAGGAATAGCGAACGCCGTCAGGCCTCTCTTGAAGGACTATCCCAACATCGACGGCGTATTGGCGATCACCCACAAAACCGGATGTGGAATAGTGTACGGGACAGCACAACACGATCAGTTCGCTCGCGTCATCGCAGGGTACGCGAAGCACCCCAACGTTTCACGCTGCTTGATGATCGGCCTCGGCTGTGAGGTGGGGGGAATTCCGTACCTGTCCGGAAACAAAAATTTCGTCCCTGAGACCGCTCTTCGCAAGGGCGATTCCGGTGAACGGGTCAAGCGTGGCCGGGTCGAGGCGTTTACGATGCAGGACGTCGGGGGTACACGAAAGGCGATCGAACTCGGCGCTTCGATCATCAAGGAATGGCTGCCGGAGGTAAACGCGTTGCAAAGAGTTGCCACTCCGATATCGAAACTTGTACTCGGCACTAATTGCGGAGGATCGGACGGGTATTCGGGACTGACTGCGAATCCAGTTGTTGGTGACGTGGTCGATATCTTAGCGTCTGCAGGAGCTACCGGAATCTTAGCTGAAACACCCGAGACCTTCGGTGCGCACCACTTATTCGCCAAACGTGCTGCTACGCCCGAGGTCGGTCAGAAGCTGATTGAGAAGATCGTGTGGTGGGAGGAGTACACCGCCAAATTCGGTGCATCGTGTGACGGCAATCCCTCTTCCGGTAACAAGGAGGGTGGATTGACTACGATCTTGGAGAAGTCTCTGGGCGCCGCGATGAAGGGGGGATCCACTACCCTGAATGCCGTGTATGACTACGGCGAGCCGGTCGCTATGGGCAAAGGCTTCGTGTTTATGGACACACCTGGATTAGACCCCACCTCTGTGACCGGTATCATGGCAGGCGGTGCCAACGTCATCGTCTTCACCACTGGGCGCGGCAGCTGTTTCGGATCAAAGCCGGCACCGACGATCAAGGTCGCGACGAATTCACCGATGTATCACCGAATGGTGGATGATATGGATATCAACGCGGGATGCATCATAGAGGGCACTCCGCGATCTGAAGTTGTTCGAGAGCTCTTTGAGATGATCATCGCTGTGGCTAGTGGCGAGAGTTCAAAGAGTGAGTCATTCGGATACGGCGACGAGGAGTTTGCGCCGTGGGATATCGGTCCAACCATGTAATAGAGCCAAAGGGGGCTGTTAATTTTATGAGTACCAACGCAAAGCGTTTCGAAGGACAAGCGGCGATCGTGACAGGCGGCGCCAAAGGGATCGGTAAAGCGGTCGTAGAGCGACTAGCTGCAGAGGGTGCTGCAGTGACCGTATTCGATAGCGATCAGGCAGCGATTACCGAAATTTGTGAATTGGGTGCCGCTCAGGGCACTCGTATCGAGGGGCTCCGGGTCGACATAACCGATGAATCCGCAGTGCAGAACGCGATAGACGAGGTGGCAGCGAAGCAATCACGTCTGGACATAATGGTTAATAGCGCCGGAATCGTCGGTCCTAACGGTGTGAAGATCCACGAGGTGGGGCTCGCTGATTTCAAGAGAACCCTCGAGGTCAATCTCGTAGGTTCATTCCTCATGACCAAGTACTCAATCCCTCACATGCTCAAGCGCGGCTACGGTAGGATCCTCTTGATAGCATCAGTCGCCGGCAAGGAAGGTAACCCCAAGATGGTCAGCTATTCATCGAGCAAAGGTGGCGTAATAGCTCTTGCCCGTGCTGCAGCTAAGGAATACGCAGACACCGGTATTACCGTCAATTCACTCTGTCCGGCAACTGTACTCACTCCGATGGTAGAAGCGATGGACCCAAAAGTGGTCGAATACATGAAGAGCAAGATCCCGATGGGAAGATTCGGCACCCTCGAGGAGGTGGCGGCCGTGACAGCTTTTTATGTTTCACCGGAGGCCAGCTTCATAACGGGACAGGCCCTCGATCATACCGGTGGCAGGGCTGTTTCGTAATAAGGGGAACACTCCCGTTTTATTAATTATGTCGTTACGACAAAGTTTTTCAATCTCACTCCGTGGGATAATGTGAGGAGAATTCAGTATGAAGTTAATCCGTTGTGGAGAGAAAGGCCAAGAGCGTCCGGGTGTACTGCTTGCAGACGGAACGCGCCTGGATGTGTCAGCCTTCGGAGCGGACTATGACGAACACTTCTTTGAGTCGGGTGGATTGGGACGGCTCAGCCAGTGGCTCGAAACGAATCGCACCTCCTGCCCGAGCTTCAGCCAATCGGCGCGGTTAGGATCGTGCGTCTGCCGCCCGAGCAAGATCGTGTGCGTGGGGCTCAATTTTCGCGATCATGCTGCCGAGTCCGGGCTCGAACTTCCCAAGGAGCCCGTAATATTCTTCAAAGCGACCACCGCCCTGAACGGCCCGAACGATGATGTTGTCATCCCGAAGAACTCGGAGAAGACGGACTGGGAGGTCGAACTCGCTGTGGTGATCGGAAAACGTGCCTCGTACGTCGAGGAACGCGACGCCTTGAAGTATGTCGCCGGGTACGCACTACACAACGATTACAGCGAGAGGGCCTTTCAGATCGAACGGTCCGGCCAGTGGGTCAAGGGTAAGAGCTGTGACACCTTCGCCCCGCTCGGCCCGATTATGGCGACTCAGGATGAGGTGCCGGACATCGACAATCTGAAGATGTGGCTGACGGTCAACGATCAAACGATGCAAAACGGAACATCAGCAGACATGGTGTTCAAGGTTCCGTTTTTGGTCAGTTACATCAGCCAGTTCATGACCCTACTCCCAGGAGATGTGATCAGCACAGGAACGCCGGCTGGGGTCGGGTTCGGATTCAAGCCGCCGATCTATCTCAAGCAAGGAGATGTTGTGCGACTAGGTATCGATCACTTGGGTGAGTCACAACAGCAACTCGTTTCGTACAGGGGCGCCGATTGCTAGCTGAGAAAGGACTCTCGAGCACCGAGTATCCGAGGCGACAGCTGCCAGCATCCCTCATCGAAGCGCTCGTCGAGGCGCATCGAGGGGGTGTCGCCAGCTTGACTGTGGCCGTTCTTGATCAGCTCGCACCGGAGGTCTCGCTGACTCGCCGAACGAAACGGAATCGCGAAGCAATCGGGACGATGTACATGCCCTCGATAGCAGATGCCATCCGCAGCCTCTGCTACATATCACCGCCGGCGGCCGTGAAGGACTCGGTGTTGACCATGGCTCCCGACGAGGCCGATCACTCCGTATTTCCGCCCACCACGATTCTCGAACAGTGGCGCGAATGTGTAGAAACGTCCTGTGATGGTAGTCGGTGGCACTCGTGGCGCGGCGTAAGCTTCGGTGCCATCAGTCGCGTCGATGGGTATCGCCTGGCTGCTCAGTCCTGCTTCATAATTAGGACCCCGAGCACAGAGCCTTATGCAAATGTGTGGTTGACCCTTAACCCAGCGGCGAGTGGTGTGCTGCGACAGCTTCCAGGCGCTGCACCAGCGAGGCTGATCTCGTACTTGAGCCACGCCGGTCACGGAAACGGGGTAGCGATAATTCCTGCTCAACTCGAGCATCTCTATCCAAGCGGAGCTGAAACCGTGCATGCCAGCGGATCTGTCGATGATGTGGCTGCTGCGATAGCCAGCCTCTGGCACCCTGATACGTACATGAAACACCCTGAAGATCTCCTCCAAAGGGGATTTGGTGTGCACTATCCTTCCACTCGCTCGACTCCTCTTCCCGAATTATCTAACGGTTGGCGAGACGACCAGGTCAGGCAAGTCCTGGACGAGGCGTCGATGCAGGTAGCCCTGTCTAACGATTTAGTTGGCTTGTCTGTGATTGCTGACGGTGGTGGAGATTCCGTTCTCATAATGACGAACGGAATCTCCGGACACGACGGAGGCTTTTGATACTAGGTGACTAAATCTGAAGGGGTACCATGAGCTATCCGACACTTCGCTCCCTTGGTGTAGCTAACGCTATCGATACACACGTTCATCCGTGGCGCTTGAACGACCTACCCCCTGTGATTCAGGGTGCGAAGGCAGTGCGGCCCGATCTGGCGCAAGACTACTCACCTGAGCGAGTGATCTCCACGGCCAAAGCTAGTGGGTTCGACGGTGTAATCTTCGTTCAGGCACGAGACTCCCATGAGGATAGCGCGGCCGAAGCTCGATTCTTCATCGCCGCCGCGAGCGAGCATCCCGAGGTGATGGGATGTGTTATCGGTATCGATCTCTTGGATCCCATGGGCACCGATGAACTGACCCGAACTCTCTCGGAACACAGGGTGGTGCGTAGCTGTCGTATGATCACACCTGAAAATGTCGGCGTTGGGATACTTTCCGACGAACGCACTCGAGATACCTGCAAAGTGCTTGGTGAACGTGGTCTACGCTTTGACTTGTTGATTCGCTCGAGTAACCAGGGGCAACTACGCGAGGGGGTAAATCTCGTCACATGGCTCGCCGAAAACAGTCAAACGATCGTCGTAGGGGATCACCTCCTGAAGCCGACCGGGGTAGCCCAGGGCGAACCGAGTGCCGAATGGCTTGCCGCACTACGCGAACTCTCTACGTGCAAAAACTTTTACATGAAGCTCTCCGGTCTACCAGGTGAGCTGCGTCCGGGTAGTGATTGTGCCGTGTTTTGGCCGTTTTTCGATGCCGCCTTCGAGATCTTAGGAGCAGACAGACTAATGTTCGGCTCGGATTATCCTGTGTCGTACGATCACGCGAGATCTGTCTCAGTAGTGATGGACTGGATGGTGGCCCGCGGATTGACTGATAGCTCTACACTGGCCGCCATCTTCGGACAGACGGCACGACAGGCATACGGGCTCTAGGGAAGCGTCAAAAAATACTTGTAGCAGCGAGGTGTTGCCTCAGCTCTCAGGGAGCGGTGAATCGTGATCTACAATGCCCGCAGCTATCAGATCATCGTATAACTTCGGGTCAATCCTGCGCTCTATTGATTGCTTGAGATCGACTAACTGTTCAGGTGAGGACGCGCCGATAATGACACCTCCTACTCCAGGATGACACAGGGCAAACTGAATCGCCGCAGCACGCGGAGATTCTTCGCCATTCTCTTCTGCTATGCTCCAGAGCTTACAGGCCTTTTCATAGTTCTGGTCGGATATATACGCGTAATTGAAGGTGACCGGCATGTTCAGATCACCTTTGTAATACCAACGAACTATCCCATCTTTACCGGGACATTTGATGGCAAGACGGGGATCTTGCGCCAATAAACGTGAGCAGAAAGGGCCAGCCACTCGGTACTCGACGCCCAAGCTCTCACACAGGTCGAACATACCATCACCGGCAAAGCTCTGGTCTATCAAGGTATAGGTGGTCGTAGATACATAACTAAGAAGCTCTGGGTGACGCTCTACGAGGGTCTTGAGCGCTGAAGTTTCCTTACCGCCGTATCCTACTTGACGCACAAAGCCGGAGCGCTTCAAAGCCGAGATAGCCTTCAACCCCTCGTCCATCCTTTCCCAAGTGATCGTCGGATCCTCAGATAGAGCGTCCCACGGATCGTGCAATGAGAGTCCATCCAGATACGAGGTCCGCAGCGACTCAAGGCTTCTCAGGGTCGTCTGCATTACAGAATCATAATCGACCCTCCACTTATGAGTGAAGCGGCGATTCGGCTCTCCGAGAGTCCAGAAATCAGGTTGCGTAGTGTCACGTTCATCGACGCACGGAAAGAGCGCTCTGAGCGCTTTCGAGGATAGGTAGATAGAGTCTCGCTTGACACCGGCGGCTTCCAGAGCTCGCCCCAAAAAGAATTCGCTAGCGCCCCATCCGTAGAGCGGTGCAGTATCGAAGCGCGATATCCCGACATCGAGCGCCTTCGTTACGATCGCTACTGCGCGGTCGACGTCAGGCTCCTTTCCATCGAGGAACAGTCCACCCAGATTTGCAGTACCTAGGATTATCTTCGTCGGATCAAATTGCATGTCAGTACTCTCCTCCCGATGGATCCACCGATCTCGTCACTACTGCGCGTCGATTATTATCACTATCAATCGCTTAGGTCCGTGCGCACCAAGCACCAGGATACGCTCGATATCCGCGGTTCTAGACGGCCCGGTAATAATCGTACCGTAACTCCAACTACGATCGTGATGACTCTCTGTGAGCCACGAAGAGAGGCACGGCACAAGCTGATCGGCGGTAGCGATGACACAGTGAATCGGCGGCAGAACGGACAACCGACGCCCACCCGCCGTAGTAGCCCGCAACACGATACTACCGGTTCTGGCGACTAACGCATCAGCTACAGTAAATGCACACTGCATCGACTCTACAGCAGCATGCGGCAACGGCTCACCCTCACCTGCGATCGTCATCTCACTCTCGAGAAACCCGAGCTCCTGATGGGAACCAAAGAGCCGATCGAGGAGCGGAGCACTCTGCCTCCCGCACCTACATAGATCAGCCGCCCTCGCCAGCTCAGCCACCTTGCTCGCTGCCTCATCATACGAAGCAACAGTGAAAACCTCCCCACGGAGCGCCGTCACCTTCTGCGTGAATTGGCCTATGAGAGACGTGCGATCGGTGCTCGGAATATCAGCGAAGATACTCTCGGGTGTATAGATTGGTCGCGGTCGCATGTCGCCGACCTGCCTGAGCTCCCGCAAACGTTCGAGAATAGCTGCTCTACTTTCCATGCTGCCCCCACCACGATGAGAATGAGCGGGCTGCCGGCTTCGGCACTTTCTTTGCAAAGCGAGGCGCTACAACCGAGAGTAAGGAATGACCAAATCTTGCGCCGCGAGCTCCAATATCCACAACGAGTCGGCTCCGCATCGTCAATGCCCACGCTTTGAGCGCTCCCTGCCAGAAGAAGCTTGGGGCAGTGCGGTTAGCCTCCTGCCTATTTGTAAGCAACATGTGGTGGAGCGGTATCTTTACCGGGCACACGTCTGTACACGCTCCACACAGGCTGGAGGCGAACGCCAAGTGTCCCCAATCACGCATACCCTTCAAGTGTGGTGTGATAACCGCCCCAATCGGCCCTGAGTACGGCGTGTTGTACGTGTGTCCACCGACGGTCTTGTAAACCGGGCACGCGTTCAAGCACGCCCCACAGCGGATGCAGCCCAACGCGTCACGTACGTGTTCCTTTCCGTAGATATTCGTCCTGCCGTTGTCGAGCAGCAGCAGATACATCACTTCAGGACCATCGGTCTCATCCTTAGTTCGCGGACCACGGATGATCGAATTGTATGCGGTCATCTGCTGACCGGTTCCGCTCGTCGACAGCAATGGCAAAAAGAGCTCGAGATCAGAGATACTCGGCAACAGCTTCTCGATGCCGGCGATCGAGAGATGAACCTTGGGACACGCCGTCGATAGACGGGCATTCCCCTCGTTCTCCAGGATCAAGATCGCCCCTTCGTCAGCTAACAGGAAATTGGCGCCACTTATACCGAGTTCCGCTGTTACGTAGGCTTGTCGAAGATGTCGCCGTGCTATGTCAGTTAACTCTTCAGGGTCGATCGTAGCTTCACATCCGAGTTCACGCTGGAAGATCTCACTTATCTCTTCCTTGGATAAGTGCATGGCCGGCGTTACTATGTGATAAGGTTTTTCGTCCGCCAGCTGTACAATCAATTCACCGAGGTCGCTCTCCAAGGCCTCTACCCCGTGATGTTCGAGAAATTCGTTCAGCTCCAACTCCTCAGAGGTCATTGATTTCGATTTGACGGACCTCTTGACGTTATGACGTACGAGGATCTCACCGATGAGTTTGTGCGCCTCGGCCACATCCCTGGCCCACAGGATCTGCATTCCATTCTTTTTGGCGTTCGCCTCGAACTGCTCCAGCAACTCTGGGAGATTATCGAGAACATAGCGTTTCACCTCAGCGGCAACCGTGCGGGCCTCCTGCCAGTCTTTGAACTGGCCCTCCTTCTGATTCACGACCACGGAATCATAACTTGCTATGACCTTCAGCAAGCGCTTGCGGTGGGTCTCATCGGCGGCCTTGACCTCCGAGGAAGCAACGAATTGAGAATGTTGTGAACCTGCACTCATATTCGACCTTAGATCCCCATCGCCTCGACCAGGAATTCGACTGTATGCCGTATCGGCGTGGTTATCCCCTGACCTTCGGCCATCACCCTGAGGTGCATGATACAGCCGGGATCGTTAGATATTATCTCCTCGGCTCCGGCATCTCGGCACATCTCGAGCCTAGTTTTCGCCATGCCTTGCGCTATTCCTTGAAACTTCTGGCAGAAAAGGCCCCCGAATCCGCAACATACAGGCTCTGGCCAGGGATCGACCAACGTGAGCCCCTCGATACCTTTGAAAAGCTCGCGGTACTCGGTTCTCAACTCGAGCTCTCTGGCTGAATGACACGAATTGTGAAACGCAATCGTCTTGTTGGAGGCACCGATGAGCTTGTCGAGGAGATCGTGTTTGGCTAGGAATTCCGACAACTCGAACACCCTCGTCCCGAGTTCACAAGCGGCAGCGTGATCGCGATCTCCCTCAAAGACCTCTGGATAGTACTTGCGGATCATCGCAGTACACGAACCCGATGGCAAAACAACATCACTATCGGCGCTACTACCGCGGCACAACTGCCCCACCACCTTTCGGGCAACCGAGCGCGCCTCTGATACCTGACCCGCATTGAAAGCAGGTTGGCCACAGCAGGTGATTTCGCTATCGAACGACACCTCGAATCCGAAATGACGGAGGAGTCGAACCAACGCTACCCCCATCTCTGGATAGAGCTGATCGACTAAGCAGGGGGCAAAAAGGATAACCTTACGCATGGCGGCCATATTGCCCTAAGTCCGCGCATCGGCCAACACCTGACTAGCGACAGCCTTTTGGTAACAAGCACCTCTATAAGCTGCGAGCGGAGAGCTTGAACAGCCCGTCACCTTTCCAATGGGAAAAATCCTCAATGTATCAAAGTGGATATACCTGGGTTCTCTCGACATCACCTAAAGACAAAGAGGAGATCTCACCACTGATTACATGGAGAGCACGGAGGAGTCAGTTTTTGGATGTCTTCTTCGTGTGCTCGCCGTGTGCTCTGTGTTCTCCGAGATGGAGACAAAATGCATGTAAAATTAAGGCAGTACGAACTTTCGGGGGCGAGTGATCATGAACACGCCGAGTTCTATAGCGTGACAGCTATCATTCTGTTGCGAGGAAGCGCTGATAACGTCTGGTGTGTTCAACACTCACACACACGGAGGGGTTTATGCGCGTACGTGTCTTTATATTTGCTCTCGCTGGTTTATTAGCTGTCGGCTGCGGTGACGATAACGATGACGATGATCTCAATGTCACCGGCGTCTGGCGAGGGCCTCTCGTTCTCAGAGAGAACACCTGTATCGGAACTACAGCGAGACAGACAGAGAACGCGGTCCACAACGTTTTTCGGCGTGATGGTGATGTCACGCTCGAGGACGAGAATGGTATCCGATACATCGGGAACACTGTCGGCGGAGATGGTTTCTCAGTCGATGCAGTCGGAACCCCCAATCAGCCGATAGTAAGCGGAGGCAGGTGCAATTTCACGCTTCGCATCGAGTATAAAGACATCGACGATGACGATGACATCACTGCTAGCGTGGAACAGTTTTTCGAGGGAGATTGCCCGAACGCGAGCTGCACCATCCGCTACGAGGGAAATACCGTGAGGACTTTCAATCGCGATGACGCGACTCCGAGGCCGAACCGGTAGCTTACGAGCAGTTTTGTCACATGTCCTGATCGATATCGCTCTCGTGGTGCAACGCACTACGAGGGCCGACGGTCATGGAGTTCTTGAGGCGTACCCCTTACGACATGCTCCGACCTGACGTTACAAGTCGAGTCGATCGCTGACGAGAATCTCTGTCTCTGTCGGGATCGTCGGACGGGGGCGTCTATCCTCCTCCAGCCCCACGATGATCAGGATGTGGTGAGGATTGATATTCAAGTACGAACAGACGGATTGAAAGGCGAAGATATAATCGTCCTCGCTGCTCAAGAAGTAATCTCGTGCTCGTCGTGAGAAATCGCCCGGTCGCGTCATGTCCGCTATAGCGTTTACGAGGACCGCACGCAGGAGGTTTTTCTCCGGAGTAGCCAACTCGGGCTGCTCATAGTCGTCGAACGCGGTGAAGATTGCTGTGTTTCTGTGTTCTCGCCCCATATCCTACTTCTTAGGATGCCCCTTCTTAGTCGTCTGGACCGGCCCAGATGTTTTTTTCCGTTGCAAGGGTTAGTATCGACAACGAGGGGTGATTCTTGAGATTAAAACGCCCTTGTGGCGCGACAACCCTCTGATTTTTTTGCGAGGATCACCTACTACGACGCTTGTACGAAATGTCTGTGGGACATAAGCACCAGCGAGCTCGAGCCGCTCTACCACCTCTCAACATCTTACCCTTTAAGTGTTGCGTCTATTTAGCCGACATACTTGGTAAGGGGATCACCCCGAGAAATATGCCAAGGAGGGCACTATGAAAGTTGAAAGGATTCAGCTCCTGCCGAGCTCCATATATGGATCGCCAGACAGCAAGGACAGCGGCCACCGCGTCAAGGGCACTGGGGATTCAACGCAGCATCGGCGTAATGGTCAACAGATGCGCAAGGATGCCGATCAGGATGACGGCGCATCTCCGGAACCAAAAGACGGCGACGTTCAGACCGCCGCAGAACCCGCTGAAAAATCAGCGGGTGGGCAGTACGCACTGAACATCACCGCTTAACGCAGTACACGCCGGAGCTCCACGGTCGATTAGACTAAGGCCTCCGGCGTCTTCTCTTCGCCCTCTTCACTTCACCGCATCTGCGTTCGTGAAATCGAGCACGGCTCGGCAGGCTCTCGCCAGCTCTGCTAGGCGCACCGGCTTCGGAAGGCATCGGTCCACCTCCTCTCGCAGATAACGCTCTACGTCGGCCAAAAAGGCTCGTCTGGTCAGCAAGAGCACCGGAATATGACTGTCCCGTTCCTCGTCCCGTACGAAAGAGGCGAAGCGATCGCCGCTCATCGGAACGAAGCGATCGGTAAGAAGTACCAGTGAGACCCCTCCAGAGCGCAGATACTGACGCGCTTCGATTTCAGTAGAGGCGAAGAGGATCTCATACCCAAGACTACGCAGATATCGCGCCACAAGTATGCGCTCCTCATCTTCGGGGGAAACCATGAGTACTCGCTCGCCTGAGGCGCGTGGCGCACTCTCATCTTCTCGCTCTGAGCGCACGGGAATTGCTTCCTCACGCGGGACTTCGATCCAGAAGGTCGAGCCGAAGCCGAGCTCGGAGTGAAAATCGATAGTAGCGCCGTTGAATGCTAGTAACTTCTTGGTAAGTGAGAGCCCTAAACCCGTTCCCATCTGGGAACGAGCGTAGGGGTGATCGAGACGTTCGAACGCAGCGAACACACGCCCCCGATCCTCCTCTGCGATACCAATACCGGAGTCCCTCACACACACGCGAAATGTGTCGTCTGCGGCTCGCTCTACCCAAACCTCGATCGTCCCCCCTTCTGGGGTGTACTTGCTCGCGTTCGTCAGCACGTTGAGGAGAGCTTGTCTCAGGTGTCGCCGGTCAAAGCGGACAGGGAACTGCTCGGACGAAGGGCGACATCGCACGCTCTGCTGTTTTTTTGCAGCTTGACTGCGCACCATCTTAGAAACTTCCAGCACCTGCTCCGCGAGCGAAAGAACCTCCGGGTCCGGAGTAAGGGTACCCGCCTCGATCCGGGAATAGTCCAGAACATCCGTGATCAGCTCCATGAGGTGCTCAGCATTCAACTTGACCATGGTGAGAGTCTCCTCCTGGTCCATGGTCAATTCCCCGCACACCTTTTCCAGAAGAAGCTCGCTCGCGTTGAGCACAATGGCCATGGGGCTGCGTAGCTCGTGACTGAGATTCGCCAGAAAGGTACTGCGGACCCGCACCTGCTGTTCGCTCTCGCGGCGCTGAGGAAGAGTTGCCCGAGTGTAGCGCGCGTTGACCAAGAGCATCGTACACTCTCGCGCGAGAGCGTTCAGATGCGGGCAATCTCCGTTTGAAAATGGGTGTCCGACCGGAAGCTTTACCGAGAGCCGTCCCACGACCTCCCCGGCGAAGCGCAAATCCGTGCGATGCGATCTTCCTCTCATACCGTCCGCGAGCGGGTTTCCGATCGTTATCGAGGAGCTCACGCCCTCACGTTCAGCGTCTAGGACCTCGAGCTCTATGCTCTCGGCTGCAGTGCGTCCCCAGGTCTGAGTTACGACACGCTCCAAGAGCTCTCTCAACGAGGCCGAGTCGCTGATCGCCTCGAGAGACCACGTAGCACTTGTGTTTTCCGACTCCGGCGCCTTTCTCGGCCCACTACCAGCATGGCGGTACCAGAGCCCCTCTCTCATCATCACCACTGCAAGAAACGATAGCGCCGCAACACCAAGCAGGGTTGCAGCAAGCGGAAGTCCCAGCGCGAGCAGCAGCAAAGAGATGCCGCCAAGAAGCAGCGTCATCAAACCCAGGGCATTGGCTCTCCGAAATACCATCGATACAGATCCTCAACTTGGATATCGGAATGGAGGGGTATCAACTGGAACGCAAATGCACCACGCGAGCGTCGACATAGCGCCGATACGACATTAAAGACATATGCATACGCTGTTTTTTTGGGTTATATGAGCGTGAGTTCAAAGAGTTAGAGCTCACCACTGCGCCCTAACACCCACTCATACCCGCGAAGACCCGTTGCGTTGAGGGGAATGACTCGCAGATCTTTCCTGCTGTTCGCCGTCCGACTATCTCTCGTTCTTGCTCGAGAGCCGCTCGGCTACCGCACTTTTCACCCACTCCAGCGCAGCCTGTTCACCTAAACCGAGCTCACCGAAGCTCACGGTGTCCCCCGCAATGTCGACGTGCACCTCGTAGCCCTCCCTAAAGGGTCGCCTTACAAAGACGACCTCGTAGGTCACATCCGCAACGGTGATAGTGCGTTTGAAGCTCTCCATCTGAACGCTCCTTCAGGGAAGCGCGACTACTCCCACTCGATCGTCGCGGGCGGCTTGCTCGAGATATCGAGCACAACGCGATTAATCCCCTTGACCTCGTTGACGATGCGATTGCTTACACGGCGTAAAAGCGGCTCTGGGAGGTACGCCCAATCGGCTGTCATACCATCCTCGGAATACACTGCTCTGAGCCCGATCGTCTCCTCGTAGGTTCGCCCATCACCCATGACGCCGACGCTCTGAACGGGCAGTAATACTGCAAAGGTTTGCCACAGCCCCGCGTACAGCCCTTCGGCGCGAACCTCTTCCAGAAAGATGTGATCTGCCTCTTGCAGAATCGCCACGCGCCCTGGGGTTACCTCGCCCAGTACCCTCACCGCTAGCCCCGGTCCGGGGAACGGCTGACGCTGTAGGATCTCGGTCGGCATGTCGAGCTCGCGACCGAGCGCGCGCACCTCGTCCTTGAACAGCTCGCGGAACGGCTCGATCAACTTAAATTTGAGCCGCTCAGGAAGGCCTCCGACGTTGTGGTGCGTCTTAATTGTTGCAGAAGGACCACGCACCGACACGCTCTCTATCACATCGGGATACAATGTTCCCTGCACGAGGTGGGTAACCCCCTCGAGCTTCTTCGATTGCTCCTCGAACACCTCGATGAAAACCCGGCCGATAATCTTGCGCTTCTTTTCCGGATCGGTGACCCCTTTGAGCTCGCTCAGAAAACGTGCGCTGGCGTCGACCAGCTCAACATTCAGATCCAACGCCTTAAGACGCTCCATCACAGAGTGAGCTTCGTTCTTCCGCATGAGGCCGGTATCAACGAAGAAGCAATACAGCCTCGACCCGAGTGCCTGGGAAACAAGTACCGCCGCAACTGTAGAGTCTACGCCACCACTGAGAGCACAGATAGCCAGACCGGTAGGGCCGACTTCAGCCGCGATCTTCTTCACCGACTGCTCTATGAAGCCTTCAGGTGTCCAATCCGGGGCACATTTAGCCATGCCATATACGAAGTTCTCGAGGATCTTCTTGCCCTGTGGAGTGTGAACTACCTCAGGATGAAACTGTAGAGCGACGATCGGCTTGGAGGTATGGTGCATCGCTGCAATCGGAGCACCAGAGCTCGACGCAGAGGCGACAAACCCAGGTGGGAGCTTCTCAACATGGTCGCCGTGACTCATCCACACGGCAAGTCGCTCACCCGTTGCCCACGATGAGAACAACCCTTCAGCGCTCTCGACCGTGATAGTCGAGGGCCCGTACTCACGCGCAGCACCACGGCCCAACGCTCCACCCGTGTGGTGCGCTAGAAGCTGCATACCGTAACAGATACCGAGCATAGGGATATCCAGGGAGAGCCAAGCCGGATTGAACTCCGGGGCATCGCTATCGGTAACACTTGCTGGCCCACCGGAAAGGACGAGGCCCTTCACCTGGCTCAAGTCCACCGAGCTCGGATCGATGGTGCACGGCTTAACCTCACTGTACACATTGAACTCGCGCACGCGACGAGCGATAAGTTGCGTATACTGTGAACCGAAATCGAGAATTAGAATCACGCCCGCTCCCTCAGGATAAACTCCGTTCTTCCGAAATAGCGATCTGTTTCATCAGCGCTCCCTCGGTCCCGGAATGTTTCAAGTTATGGGCGGAAAGTATAGCTCATGTCGGAGCTTTGAGTAAGCCGATAACCCCCTTTTTGAGCTGTAATGGACGTTGTCCCCGATAAAAAGGGGTGTCGCCTATGCTCCGAGAAGGGTACATATGAGAATTGGCCGACTTGCAGCGGCACGTCGAGCACTCAAATTTTGGAATCCGCCTCATGAACCAGCTATCCCGCCTACTACTAACCATAGCGGTCCTCGTCTACGGGGGCACGTTCGCCTCCAAGGACGCTCGAGGGGACTTCCTCCTAACGATGTCCTCAGGTGTCTACCAACACACCGAAGGGAGGACCAAGGTCGTCGTGAGCTCAGGGCAAGGTGCCGAGGGTCTCTTTATCATAGAGGGCACCGAGATATCTCCCCAAGAGTTCAACCTAGCAACGACTACGAGCGAAGGGGTCAACCACATATTCGTTCGTTTCGACCAAACTGACGCTGGGCCGCGATATTCAGAGATCCTCGTTGGCAACACGCGCTACGCGGTTTCCGGAAACCTCTCCATCCGCCTCAGCGAACACACCTTAATTAGTATCGACAACAACAATCCCTACCTATCGGTGGTCACAGAGGGAAGATCGGCAAAGACCCTCTCTATCGTTGGATTCTTCGGACTTACTGAAGTAGTGAGAGGCGCAGGAAACGCAGCGATCCTTCTTGCAGCAAACCAACTCGATCCCTCCGTAGCGCTTATCATCAAGCCGTATGTGTTGCTCGAGGGCACTCTGAAGATCAACGACAAACCGGTGACCACCCCGACCATCGGCACCTACGTGAAGCCGAACAGCGAATGCCTCAACTCAGAGACGATCATTTTGAGCGGCGCTCAACTCTCGCAACTCCGGCAGGTAAAAGACGAAGCAGCGCGGGTGAAGCTCTTCGAGCGCTTTGTTGCAGAGAACAAAAAGAGCTCTCCGCTCAAAGACCACCTCATCCTCAAAGCCGATCCCAAGAGCGTCATACTTCTCGATGCCAAAGGTCAGAACGTGCGGCAGATGTCTAAGATCTCCGAATCGGTTTCCAGTCACAGGGTGTGTGCTATCTCCGATTTAGCCGTGTAGAACGATTGCGTGACGCGGGACCGAATCCCGGACTTCCAGGCTCCGCCGCCGATCCCTACGTTCATAGACACCTCTCACGCTATGATTCGACAGGCTCACCACACAGTCGATGAACTCCCTTCATACGAAATCCTTCCAGCCCGCTCCTCTTGCAGAAACTGAATCTATCTTACGATCCTTTCGAATTGGACCACTTGTGTATGTTTCAGAAGTGCCATGTACAAGAGGATCGGAAGTTGCCCAAGCAAGCGTTTCCCTAACCCATTAAAATCTAGATATTTTTGACTAATAAGGCGATCGGCAACTCACATCGGCAACCAAGCTCGTAAAATAACCAATAATTCCTTTCTAGTCATAGAGATAGGATTAATTTAGTATCGGCAAATGGCTGCTGAACAGGAATCCCCCTCTCGCATCGAACCTACTCTGCTCGGAGAGATAGGGGGCGATCTGCTCGACCTACTCAAAGAACTTCCTTCTGCTGCGGGTCGGCTAGGCTCTCGACTACATCCTAAGACGGGTGCCAGCCTTGCCGCGCTTGTGCGGGTGATGAACTGCTACTATTCCAACCTGATCGAGGGTCACAATACGCGTCCCAAGGATATTGAACGCGCTCTTGCGGATGATTTCGACGCGGATGAGGAGCGCCGCAATCTCCAACTTGAGGCGCGAGCGCACATTCGTATCCAGGAGCGGCTTGACGCCGAGGCGGCCAACGGTACGCTCGGCGATCCGGTTCGCGTTACATTCATTCAGCAGCTTCATCTCGAATTCTACAAGGATGCTCCGGCAGCCATGCTCCTAATTAAAGGTGCGGATCGAAGTATTATGATGATTCCAGGGGAGTTGCGAAACAATCCTGAGCATGATGTCGCGGTGGGTAGGCATATTCCACCGAGCAGTGTGGTGGTCAAACGCTTCATGGATCGTTTCGCTGAGTGCTATGCGCTCGCCGCGTTGCGCCCGGCGCAGCGCGTTCTTGCACTTCCGGCGGCTCATCATCGGTTCAATTTCATCCACCCGTTCCCCGATGGGAACGGACGGGTCAGTCGACTGATGAGTCACGCAATGGCACATCAGGCAGGCATCGGGGCGCATGGCCTTTGGTCTATATCGCGTGGCTTGGCGCGCGGCCTCACGGATACGTCTGAATACAAATCCATGATGGATTATGCAGACATGCCGCGTCAAGGAGAGTTGGACGGTCGCGGCAACTTATCAACCCAAGCCCTGACGGAGTTCTCCACATGGTTCCTCAAGGTCTGCCTCGACCAAGTGACATTTATGGAAAGCCTCTTTGACCTCGATACGCTGGCAGAACGTCTCAAGCGCTATGCAACGCAGAAGGAGTTCCGTCCAGAGGCCGAGCGGCTCCTGACAGAAGTACTGCACCGCGGCGAGATTGCTCGTGGTGATGCTTCGGCGATTACAGGGCTAGGCGAACGCACGGCTCGCGATCTGTTGGGCAGCCTGCTTCGTGACGGTATTCTTGGCAGCGAGAGCGAGAAAGGTGCAGTAGCGTTGCGATTTCCAGTCGATGCCCGAGACGTGCTATTTCCTCGCCTGTTCGGTGAAACGGAGTAAGCCCATGTGTAGGAACATCAATCACATTTTCGTAGGTATCTGAAAAGGTACAACGACTCAGTGAGAGGCGAGCGTAGTGAGTCCCCTCGTTCACATTGTTATCCATTCTCACATATTTCCTTGATCAAGGATAAAATATCCGCTGGGACCTGCCATCTCGTTAGACCGTCTGCACCACCATTATTAATCAAAACACCTCTCGCCTTAAGACCTTGGACGCTTATTCCAATCAGTCGAGTCCGGCAACCCATATAATCAGCCAATCGCCTAGCCGTGAAAGACGATGACGTTAGCCTGTTCATCCGGGACGAAGCTTCTCGCATCTCCCAAATAAGACGTGACGTGAGAATCACCCGAATACTGAGCACGCATCATCTCGACATACATCGGATCGATCTCGAGATTGATAATCCTTCGTGCAGCATGGAACGCCTCGCAGTGACTTACGTCGCTCCCGTGTCCTGGCGCAAAGACCACCGCGTCTTGAAAGACGAATTCGCGCCGGACGGCGCGCAAGGCATCGAGATACCGCACGGAGGGTGCACACGGGAGCGTCAGCGGATCGTAGCTCCCCTTCGTCGCTAACTCTTGCAACGTGTCGACGCGCCAGGGAATCGCCCTCGTAGAATCCGGGAATGGAAACGCTAGCGAGGGCAGCTTTATGCGATCTCAGCTCCTCGAGACTAAGAT
>JBILFA010000080.1:0-16179 GCA_044351795.1 Bdellovibrionota bacterium
TTCGATGGATGGGAGGCTGCCGGTATGATACCGAGCGATTGCGGCAATCATATCCCTTTCCGCAGCTCCGAGCCCGACGAGATCGCTGTTTGATATAATATAGCTTGAGTGCTTATGGTGATCAGAACTGTCTATATAATAACCGATATCATGTAATAGGGAGGCTATCTCCAGGGCAACACGAGAGTTCTGTCCGAGCTTGTGGAGCGATTGTAGTCGGTCAAAAAGTCCCAGGCTGAGCTTAGCGACGTGTTTTGCGTGCCGCTCGTCGAACTCGAACCTCCTTCCGAGCTGCAGAGCGGATGCGACGAGTATGCTTGTTTCACGGGGCCCGCGTTTTCCTTGCGGTTGAGTTGTCTTGCGCTCGAAAAGATCGACGAGTATCCCCTCACGTAATCCGACTTTTGGGATTCTGAGAGTAGATACCCCCGACTCTCGTAAGATACCAATGAGAAGGGCCGTCGCAGGCACTATGACGTCTGCTCGGTCTGGACGTAGGTGTAAATCCTCTATTCGCTCCGTGACCGACTTGCTTTGGAGGATCGTCAGCAACTTTTGAAGTTCGTCGCGGCGTATAAGATTGTCCGACGATTCGCCAAGGAATTGTTTTCGGAGATCTCCTAAGGTTTCAAGATTACCGCCCGTTCCAATTGCGCACGTTATCTTCTCGAGACCGATACACCGTCTCACCTGTCTCCGCACGCCCGAGGCATATTGACGGATCAAACGTTGAAGTACCAGTGTCGGTCGCTTTCGACCGCGTAGCATCTCTAAAAGGCGGACAGTCCCGAGAGGAACGCTGTCGGCGAACACGACACTTCCGCGGTGCAGAAGGGTCAATTCGACACTCCCGCCTCCAATGTCGATTAGGAGCTTAGTCCCGGCTCGAATGCTCATTATCGAGCCAACGGCGCGTTGAATCAGTCGGGCCTCTTCATCTCCCGAGATGACCTCGAGTTTTATTCCGGTTGCTCGCTCTACCCGTTCGATGAATAGAGATGAATTCGCTGCATCGCGGAGGGCACTGGTTCCCACTGCTCTGACAAATTTTACCCTGTATTTACGGAGTAGACGTTCAAAGTTCAGAAATGCTGTAACAGCACGCTCCATCAGTGGAGGAGTTATGCGATGCAGCTTGAAAACATCGTGCCCCAATCGGACAGGCTCACGGTGCGTGGCAAGGATTTTATACGAGCCGTCAGGCGATAATCGGGCTACTGCAAGACGCATCGCGTTAGAGCCGATGTCGATAGCACCGAAGGTGTCCATGTACGAGAGTCCTCAAGAGCTTTGAACGCGCCTGACAATAGTACTGGAGACCGCTGCCGGCAATAGTATTCCAATTGCGCCGTAGGCGCAGCTCATGCAGCTTGCTGGGTGAGGAGTCCCCTTAGAATGGTTATGCGCTCGCGCAGCTTCTGCTCAGTACACTCGATTTGACTCTTTATCTTTTGCTGTGCGTTGAGCTGCGCGTGGATCTGCGCATGAGTACGGCCGGAACGTTTGTGGTAGATATTGACGAGCTTTCGCACCTCTTGCGAGAGGAAGGACTTCTCCTCAGCGCGCGACCTGCGTTCGTCCAGGCGAGCTGAGACCTTTTCATGGACGACCTGTTGCACATGTTGTACATGTTCGAGCCCGGCCGAAGGCGCAAAGAGGGTGAGTTGATTCCCGTGCACAATCACTGAGTTGATACCGCTGTTGACGGAAGCGAGGGCTTCCCAGGTCGGCTTTGTGTCGTGGTCGCTTTTACGCTCGCGTTCGCGCTGCTCGTCGAAAAGGTCGTCCTGACCGCCCTTGGGTCTGATGCAGTGCCGGATCTCCTGCTCGATCTCCTCTGCGAGACGCGTCAGGGTAGGATCGGCAGGTAGGTAGCAATACGCAACCTGCAACGATGCAAGGGTGGGGATGCGGCGCACGATTCGACCGAGAAACTGTCGAAAGTACATCTTGGTGCGTACGGTTGTGGCGTACACGCCGACTCTCAGCCGCGGGATATCGACCCCTTCACTCACCATGTTACACGCTATAAGCCACGGTTCGTTCGAATCGCGGTAGCGTTTCAAGCGTCGCGCCGCTTCAGCTTCTTCGGAGAGTACGACCACAGGCGCTGTCTTAGTGAGAGCCGCTACGAGCTTTGCTAGTTTACGAGCACTTGTTTGATTCGCCGCTACCAGGAGCGCCCCTGCGTCGGGATGCTCTACGCGGGTCTTCATCAACATCTCGTGAGCATCCTTGATCATCGGTTCGATCCAGCCGCTCTCGGTATCAAGGGCAGCGCGCAACCTGCGCGAGGAGCCGATGTGGTCGAGCTCATCGTGGAAGCCTGCCTGGGCGTCCCCCGCCTGCTCACGCCACGCTACCTCGCCTCCATAGGTAAAGAATGCGGTTGGACGGCATACCCCTTCCTCTACGGCGCGGCTGTACGAGTAAGAGTACTCGGGAAGGCTGAAGCCGTGTTCGTCGTAGGGAACGAAAGGAATCGGGTTGTTGTCGCTTCTGAATGGAGTTCCGCTCAGACAGATGATGAAGTTTGCCTCATGAAAGGCAGAACGTAACCCCTTGCCCCACGAGAGTCCGTCGCCAGCATGGTGTACCTCGTCTAAAACGATGCAAGCCTTGTTCGTGAGGCGCCTGAAGAGTCCCGGCTTTTGGGCAACCTGGTGGTAGGTGACCACAAAGCCGTTGTAGTCGCCGGTCAGAATCGCCTTGCTGTTCGAAAAGGCGCTGTCCAAATGCAGGCCGAGGTTCGCCGCTGCTCGTGCCCACTGTACTTTCAGGTGCGCCGTGGGAACCACAATACCGAGGCGAGTGGCGCCGCAGCGCTTTAGTTGATGCAAACACAGCACAAGCGCTGCTGTGGTCTTTCCTGCTCCGGGCGTTGCCTCGAGAAGTAGGGTCGAGTCATCACGCGACACCACGTCACGGTAGATTGCGAATGCTTCTTGTTGCCAGGGACGCAGCTTGACGTCTGTAAAGGGTGAAGTGAAGGAGGGGGAGTGTGACCGGCTATCTGAGCTTGGTGTGAATCGTTTCTCTCTAGATGGTCGCATCGTTACTACACTACTACCGGCTGAACAAAAGGCAGACCTTCAAGTAAACAAACCCAGAGATGTTGTCGAGAGGAAAAACCGTAACGTCGTGGTGTCAGGAGGGTGTTTTTTTACTCGTCGAGGTGCTCGCCGAACGGCTGTCTTTTAGAGAGGTTCAGTAGGTGAATTCGCAGCGAGGACACTGCTCATATCGGACAATAAAGCAAGCGGTTTGGACTCCCGCAGAGCCCGTTCTTCCAAAATGAACCCAGCCTCATTCATTTTTGAAAAAATGAATGAGGCTCGCTGGGCGAGCGCAATCTTGGCCCAATGAAGATCACGAGGCTCCAAGTTGCGCTGTAGAAGACATTAAACTCCTCTATGTCGAGGGTGTGAAATTTCAATGTCATGAGAGACTCTAGCTCTGGGCGGTACTGCTTGATGTTAGCAAAGAAGCCTCAAGAATCGCGGCTTTGAAGTCAGCAAATCACTCGCGCAGGGTCTATTCTCATCGTTTTACCAACGGAGGTTTATGGCACACAGCGCCTCTACTATCGGTTGTTGGTAGTACCAAGGACCTCGCCTCCAGAAAACAACGTCACCGGCCCAACGAATGTCAAGGCTTCCTCTGATTTGACAATGCCCCCGCCATCCTGAGCGGCCACGAGCAATTGTCCGTTCGACGCTGAGGAGAATCTACGCAATTCGGCTGTAACGTTTCTCCGCTCCTCATAGTGAGGCACGAACAGGACGTTTATGAGCCCCAGCCCCGTCATGTCTTTCAATCCAACCTCGTTCTCATCCTTGATGGAGCCAACCGCAGCTGTCGTAATGGTCGGAGTCATTAGGATACTTCCCGCGCTCTGTCCGAGGAGGGTTCCTCCTTTGGTTGCAAAGCTCCGTAGCTTGGAGTCAATCTTGGACCGTCGCAGGGAGTACTTGAAGTAAAAAGTGTTTCCCCCTGACAGATAGACCGCATCGGCCTCCAAAGCTCTCCGCACGTCGATCGGGCGAAAGGGTCGGTCGTGACAAAAATATTTGAAGCTCTTGATGCCGTAATATCCGTAGTAGCGCTTGAAGTCCTCAAAAAAAGAGGTAGCTACGGGGTGAGTAGAATCAGAGGGAATGTAGGTGATTGAGCCTCTCTTGCCGATTCTCTCTACCACCCGAAGGTCGATATACTCGTTTCGGCGTCGGTCTCCACCACTGTACAAGCACAGAAACATAGTTAGCCCTTCATCTCTTATGGGTTAGAACATCTCAATTTGATTATGGACGGAGATTTTTTTCAATACAATCGGACCACCTTATACTGACGCTCCAAGTGTCCGCTGCTCAAAACGCTCTTTTCCTTGCTTACAGAAGGGCCTTCAGAGATTGATAATCCGTCTTGCCTGATCCGAGTATCGGAATGGCTTTCAGGCTCCGTACCTCAGAGATGTGAACGAGGTGCGGAAAACCCGAGGTATGCAAAATTTCATTCGCTCTGTCGCGTGTCAGCGAGCCGGAGGTAAGGAGGATCAGTAAGGGCCGAGTTTCACCCTCGGAGCCCTTTGGAAGCACTGCCAGAGTAGGGGTTCCATCCGCAGAAGGGATGTGCGGTTGGAGAGCTTCTTCCACTGCGCTCAAACTGACCATCTCTCCCGCTATTTTTATGAACCGCTTCAGTCGTCCCGTGATGACGAGGGAGCCGTTTTCAAGCTTCCCGAGATCTCCTGAATTGTACCAGCGCTTGTCTGCAAGCTCGATAAAAGGGTTTAGGTGTGGATCGAGATACCCCGGGAACACGTTCGCCCCTCGAATGAGCACGAGCCCTTGGGTGCCCGGGGGAACCGGAGTGAGGGACTCTGGGTCGACTATTTTGATCGTCACTCCCGAGAGAGGCTTCCCGACACCAACGCGAGGTTCTCCAGGCGGGGTAACCGAGACTACCGGCGCGCACTCGGTGATGCCGTATCCTTCGAGTACCTGAGTGTTGAGTCCGTACTGTAAGACGATATCAAAGAGCTCCTGCGGCGCCCTCTCCGCACCGGAGACTAGGGTGCGGAGGGATCCAAAGAGGGCGGGAGCTCCTGCCTTTAGTACCGAGCGCAGGAACGTGGGGGTGCCTGCAGCGAGAGTCGCGCCCCACTTGGCGACTGACTTCGCGACGCGACGGCTCTCGTTGGGGTTGGGGTAGTAGGCAACTCGCAGTCCGGTCATCAAGGGTAAAAGGGTGCATATCGTCAACCCGAAGGAGTGAAACGGGGGCAGAAATCCGAGCAGCACGTCCCAGCGGTTCAGTTTGAAGGCCTCTAGGGTGCCACTGACGTTCGATATGATGTTGCTGTGCGTGAGGGGAACTCCTTTGGGGAGCGCCTCTGATCCGCTGGTAAACAGCACCACTGCGGTCTTGCTGCCCTTGATAGTAGATGTTCCAAATGCCGTCAGTATCTGACTCGTCGATTCACGCGTCAGACGTTTCGCTGCAAGCTTGTCTCGGAGTGTGAAGCCCTTCTTGATGTCTTCGAGGAACACAAAGCGATTTTCGAGGAATTCAAGATCCGTTGGGACGATATCGAGGAACGACCGAGCGGTAAGGATCGCGGAGATGTCGGTTTCGGAGCAGGCGTGCTCGAGCGAGCGCTTGCCAGCTGTCCAGTTCAGGAAAACGGGGATCTTTCCTGCGATCATGGCTGCCATAGCGGTCATCGTTCCTGCAACAGATGCCGGAAAGAGGAGCCCTATGTGAGTGCCCGGAAGCGTCGCTATGTGTCGGGCGAGTAGGAGTATCCCAAGGCGTAAGGTGTTCCATGAGAGAACCCCGGTGCGCTCGTCACCGACAGCCGGTAGATCTCCAAGGTTGGCTGAGGTCAGCAAAAATGCTTCAGGGATCGTCACCGCCGAACTGAGGACCGGATCGGGCCTGTTATCGGCAGAGGAGCTCCACGATGCCGGAACCACGTATTCTTTACGTATCTCCTTGGAACCGAGGTGCCCCGCTGCTGCGCGAGCGAGCGATCCGACCGTAACGAGCTCCCCAAGCTCCACGTCGTGCGCCTCGAACTCTCGATCGAGCCACATTAATAGCTCGGCCATCGTCAGAGAATCGAGCCCGAGATCGTCACCGAGTTGGGTTTCGAGGGTGATAGTGTCTATGGAAACCTCGGCGATTAGAGCTACGTGAGTTCTCACTTTCTCGACGATCTCAGCAGGTATCTCTTTGAGAGCCTCTTGCTCGGCCAGCTTCTCCGGCAGGATCGGGAGCTCTTCTTTGAATCGGCTGTAGGATACGAGCGTAGGTAATTCGGGCTCGGGAGAGTTGAAGCTTTTCTCCATGTACTTGTTGAGGGTAAGTGCGTCAGCGTTACGCGGCAATCCCGCTGGTTCGACAGTGATATCGACGTGAACTGCGCGTTTCGGCACCCAAAAGATAAAGTTCTTGAGCAGGATAACGAGCGCTCTGCGCAACGTCGGACCAAGGTCTGGGGTAACCCCATCGGTAAGAGCCTTGGAGAAGATGCTTCCGTAGAGGCCTTTGATACGAACGAGGGCGACTGTGGCATCCGGGCACTCGCGCAAAAGCATCCATGCGCCGGAGTTGCCGCCTATTCGTTCAGCTCCAGTCACGGAGAGACGCCCAGATGGATACAGCAGGATGTTGTCCCCACGTCGAAGGGCTTCGGCTATCTCCTTCATCCTTTTTTCGACCCGTCGACGCTTGTATGGACCTGCCTCGAAGTCCATGTCGGCCATCGGAATCGCTTTTATGAAGTTCATCAGAGGGGTGAGCGCGGGCAGATTGAAGAAGGTCTCAATGACCACCGGCCGTGGACGTAAGATCTCCCACAGGATCGTCGACAGAATGACCGGGTCGATCTCTGCAGGGTGATTGGGCAAGATAAGGATACCCTGGCGTCCTTGGAGCTGTTCGAGGCCATCGACCGTGATGTCGTAGCGTAGCTCGAGTAACTTTCTGACGATATTCGATAACATACGGCATTAGGATGATATTCAAAATCCAGGCTGGCAAGCCACAGATTGCATCTGCGGTTCGTTCAACCGCACTTTACGAAGTTAATCGGAATGTTGTAGGCTCAGGGGTCTACTGCTTATGCGCCTTTAGCTCAGTTGGATAGAGCATCTGGCTTCGAACCAGAGGGTCGGGGGTTCGAGTCCCTCAGGGCGCGTTTTTTATCCCTTCATCGCCCTAATCAGGCTCATGCACCGCGTTCAGTGCTGCTTGTGTTCTTCGCAGCGCCGCAGTCAAATCAGAACACTTCGTCGATTTGATAGTTATCCATGGTGGATAGGGGGCCTGTATGAATATTGCAGTCATTGGAACCGGCTACGTAGGGCTTGTAGCGGGGGCATGCTTCGCGGAAACGGGCAACTCGGTGGTGTGCGTCGATGTTGATGCCGAGAAGGTCGCTCGGCTCAAGGAGGGGATAGTTTCGATCTCTGAGCCTGGGCTCGCGGAGCTCGTAGTCTCCAAGGCACCTCTCGCTTTCACGGTATGACGGTGGCGGTGTGGGGCTTGGCGTTCAAGCCCCGTACCGATGACGTGCGCGAAGCATCTGCTGCGGTGATATGCACTGAGTGGAACGCATTTCGGCAACCTGATTTCCCTAGGATGTCGACGCTCATGAAGGAATCCGTAATCTTCGACGCACGAAACATCTACCCTCTAAAGGAGGTGGAAGATTATGGATTTACATATTACAGTGTCGGTCGTTCCGCAGTGCCCGGGGCACCGAGGCGGCAAGCGGCAGCGTGAAGCAATTCTTCGCTCGTGCGGCTCTCAGAAGGTTTCTGCACCGAGCAGACGACGTAGACGGAATACAAGGCAAGGAAGGAGAACACGATGGCAAAGGTACTCGTAACAGGCGGCGCCGGCTTCATAGGTTCGCATATCTCAGATCAGCTCAAGGCGCAGGGGCACGAAGTTCATGTTCTCGATGACCTTTCGGGCGGAAAGCGTGAGAACGTATCGGAGGGGATCACCTTGCATACGAACGACATGCGCACGAAGGAAGCACGAGAGCTGATCTCTTCGCTGGCGCCGGAGATAGTGGTGCATGCGGCCGCGCAAGCGTCGGTACGCATAAGTATGGAGGAGCCGTGGCTCGATACCGACCTCAATGTTACAGGACTCGTGAATGTGTTGGCGCCGTTTCGAGGTCGCTCGGGTGTTCATGTCGTATTTCTCTCCTCGGGCGGCGCATGCTACGGCGAGCAAGATGTCTTTCCCGCATCGGAAAGTCATCCGATTCGACCCGCTTCGGTTTACGGACTCTCTAAGCGCGTGGGGGAGATGTATTTGGAGTTCTGGGCGCGAGAGTGGGGCGTTACCAGCACATCACTGCGCCTCTCAAACGTCTATGGTCCTCGTCAAAATCCACACGGTGAAGCGGGAGTGGTAGCTATCTTCTGTGAGCGCCTGCTACAGGGACAGTCGATTTCGGTGAACGGGTCAGGGGAGCAAACTCGTGATTTCGTATACGTGGGCGATGTAGCGCGGGCGGTTGTGCAAGCCGCACAGTCCCGAGTTGTCGGAGAGTTCAACATCGGAACTTCACGCGAGACCTCGATCAACGAGATCGCTCGGCGTCTTCGTGATATGGCGGCCCCTAACGTCGAGATCGGTCACGCTCCGGCTAAAGCGGGAGAACAGATGCGCAGCTGTATCGATAATGCTCGCGCTAAGCAGAAGCTCGCATGGTCACCGGAAGTTGACCTTGATCAGGGGCTCTCCAGTACCCTTGAGTGGTATAAAACTATACGTCGCTGAGGGGCTCTCTTAGTCCTCAGAAGCGCCGCGGATCACGCCCCCGGCTTCGTCAGAAGCAGTCGTCGTGTTCTCTCGAGGCGAAGATCGCTATTGCCTGCATTTCTGAAATTGTATGAAGAGAACTGTTTCCACAGCGAACATTCCGCGTATCGCTATATTCATGCCGAGCTTGCGAGGTGGGGGAGCGGAGAGGGCTATGCTCGTTTTCGCGCGCGAAGCGGTAGCTCGCGGATATCGGGTTGACCTTGTGGTTAATATCAATTCGGGATCGCTCAGCGGTTTGGTTCCAGCAGGAGTTCGACTGGTAGATCTCGATCGTCGCCGGGTAAGTTTGGCGCTCCTGCGTCTGGTCAAGTATCTGAGAAACAATCGACCTGAGGTGCTTTTCTCCACTATCATGCATGCTAACGTTACAGCCGCTATCGCAGGGCGGCTGGCCCGTGTAGGAACACCGGTCATCGTGAGGGAATCTAATGCGCCGGTTTCCGAGCCCAAGCATACGTTTTCCCGGCTTCTTACCTACAAGATGCTGCCCTACACGTACACATGGGCCCGAGCAATCATTGCGGTATCGGAGGGGGTAGCAAGCGAGCTACGAGCGGTGGATCAACGGCTTTCTACCCTGATAAAGGTGGTAGGAACTCCCGTCATCTCCGATGAGGTGTTGCGTCTGGGCGAGCAACAACCGGGCCATCCGTGGTTTCGAGCAGGAGAGCCCCCCGTGATTCTGGGAGCTGCGAGGTTGCAGGCTCACAAAGGATTCCTCACTCTCATACGTGCCTTTGCAAAGTTTCGGCGCTCTCACGTCGCTCGTTTGATGATTTTGGGAGAGGGGCCCGAGCGGAGGACGCTCGAATCTGAAGTGGAGCGTCTCGGGCTTGTTTCAGAGGTATCTTTGCCGGGCTTCTTCCAGAATCCCTTCGCATACATGAAGAGAGCGCGAGTTTTCGTACTTTCCTCTGAATACGAGGGGCTGCCCAACGTTCTCATTCAGGCTATGGCGTTTGGTACGCCGATAGTTGCGACCGATTGTAATTGTGGTCCCGCCGAGATCCTTGCCGGAGGAGCCCACGGACAGCTCGTCCCAGTGGGCGATATCGACAGGATGGCGGAAGCGTTGGCGCGCGCTCTCTATCTTCCCAGATCAGACGAGGCTCGTCGCAGTGTCCTCGAGCGGTATAGTGCGGCGCGCGTTACGACAGAGTATCTCCGATTGGCGGGTCTGCCCGAGAGGATCAAGAGCAACGTTACTGATATCGGTCGAGCTGTGGTAGAGGCGTGATGGTGGGCTTGTGCCATCGCGCTTCGAGGGAAGAACCCAGCGGTCAGCGAGGTGTGTCTGCAGAGGGCTGATAGCTTGGTATGCCACTGGAAAGACCGCCCTTACCTGGTAACGAACGGAAGCTACGGCCATAGGGTGAGCGAGTCAGGTGAGCCGTAGCATGCTCGTGGCTCTCGATCGCCGAACTTCCCAGGAGAATACCGAACAACATGAGAAATGGTCGCTGATCGAGGATGTTGTGGCTAAAAGCGGCTCCTACGGCAGTTACGATGATAAACGCCTGTCCGTTACGATAGTTGCGTCTCTTGAAGGTGCGGTACGCGAAAAGCAGTAGAGCTATGAAGCTTGCAACTCCCGGGACTCCGTTGTTGACCCACTGCTGTAGATACAAATTGTGCGGCAGGTGAGGCATGGTTCTCGAATATCCCGTGCCGTGCCCTACAATGGGGGATTCGTTTATCCGTCGGAGGGAATCAGTGACGGCATAAAGACGGGTCTCCGCCGATCCGTCATCGACTTGCTCGTTGTTCAGAAACCGTGTCAGTCGGGTTGAGCCTTGAAGTCCCGCAAGGCTGCCGGTGTACAAAGGGATCACTGTCCCGAGTATGAAGGCGGTTGCTACTATCCCCACACCGAGGCGTACCGTTTCCTGCAAACGAAACCCATCGTGTAGGAGTCGGTAGTACAGATAGATACCTACGAGAACCAGGAGGTTTACCAGTCCGCTGCGTGACATTGTGCCGGCAATCATGAGCGCTCCAAGGGAGATAACCAAGAGGTCTCGCCATCCACTACTTTTACGGTTGAAGTCCAAACTCGCGGCGCAGAGCATCACTGCGACCAAAGCCGAAAAGTTTGCGTTTCCGGGAAAACCTGCCGCTCGTTGGTCGATTGATGCGTAGGTTCCCGGTACCGCGAGATCTTGCCAAAGCGACCAGAGCAGTAACGCGAGTGCTGTGATGATATACCAGGGAATAAGGGGGCGCAGCGCAGCAATGCATGGAACGAAGATTGCGAGTAGTGTAATTACAAATCCATAGGTGATTAGGAAGACCCATTTGCCGTCATCTTGCCAAAAAGAGTCCGGCAAGATCGATAACGCCAAAGAGAAAAATACGATTAAAGCGAAGGAAAAAAGCGCGACTAGGTTGTCGCGGATGGGGCGGACGAGATGGGTGGAGGTTCTCAAATGCAGATCGCGGAACATCGCTGCGATCAGGAATGGGACGAGTGCCACGACCGCACTAAGCGTCGGGCTGAGCGGAAGGGTTCCCGCCCGGCCCAACGGTTGATCGGCTACACTGAAGAATAGCGCAAAGATCACCAAGGCATACAAGCGCCAGGTCGCTGAGAGTAAAGACGTCAGAACTGTATGCACGGATGTTCGTGGGCTCCTCCGAAGATGGATCAGATTCCATTAGATTAGCGCGGCCTCGAGCAACGTTCAACGCTCAGGCATGCTTTGGGACTCATGCCCTGATTGTGCTCACATGCCTCCGTAAGAATGATAAAAGTCAGACTACCTATTGTCTGTTTACTGTATAAGTCCCTGTCTGTGCGTTTTCTCAGCGAGCAGGCACAGTTTTTATCTTCATATCTCGAGCCATGAGGTCTCAACGCCGTGCCAGAGAAGTCTGTCGGATTCGGTTCCGCCGTCATGAGCGGCTTCACGTGGATGTATCTATCCGTCTTGCTGCAAGGGACGCTCAAGCTCATTGTATTAGTTGTTCTAGCTCGATTGTTGGGCCCTCGTGACTTCGGAATAGTGGGCATCGCCCTAATCTTCACGAGCTGTGCCGAACGTGTCGGACAGGTTGGGGTTGGTCCAGCGCTCGTTCAAAAACAACATCTATCGCCGGACGAGATGCACACCGGCTTGGTACTTTCGGTACTCTCGGGTGTTTTTATAGCTTTTTCATTGTGGATTATCGCGCCGTATGCCGCAATCTTCTTCTCGGCCAGCGAGGTGGATCCGATCCTCAAAGCGCTCGCATTCGGCTTCATCCTCGACGGGTTCGGTGTCGTATCGGATAGCCTCCTTCAACGGCATCTGAGGTTTCGGGAGATAGTCGTCCGAGACAACGTATCGTACATCATCGGAATCGCCGGTGTAGGAGTTGTACTCGCATTGCTCGGTGCCGGAGCTTGGTCACTCGTCATTGGGCACCTCAGTATGAAGATGATCCGGCTCGCGCTATTGTTGGCGATAGAGCCCCCGTGGATAGGTGGAAAGTTTCGACTGATGTACGTGCGTGAGATTTTTCGTACCGGTTTTGGGTTTAGTCTCGGTCGCATCCTCAATTTTATGTCCCTTCAAGGAGACAACTTCGTTGTCGGTAGGATGCTCGGTGTCGAGGTGCTCGGTATGTACACTCGCGGCTATCAACTCATGACCCTTCCCGCTATGTATATCGGGCAAGTGCTGGAGCGGGTACTGTTTCCTGCGATGGCTCAAAAACAGGACAATACCGCCCTCCTGCGAAGGGCATACTGCTCAACGCTCGAGGTCGTGACTCTCTTCGCCCTGCCGACGAGTATCGGGATGTTTTTTCTTTCGAATGAGATCGTATCGACGCTGTTCGGTGAAGCATGGTCGGCGATCGTCCCGGTAGTGACGATCTTCTCATTCGGCGTTTTTTTTCGGACCGCCTATAAATGTAGCGACACCGTGGTCCGCTCACTCGGCGCTGTGTACCGCTACGCGGCACTCCAAGGTGTCTATACTATCATGATCGTCGTTGGTTCAGCGATCGGAAGCTCTTTTGCCGGATTGAACGGTGTTGCCGTTGCGGTGGTGTGTGCCGTAGCAGTCAACTATCTTCTCCTTACACGATTAGCCGCCGCGTTCCTCTCACTGACGGTCCGCGAGGTAGCGCAGCCGCATCTTCCTGGAGTTTGGGTGTCCCTTTGGATAGGCGCGTCCTTAGCGGGCAGCCTTCCCCTGTTGCGTACCTTAGATATGCCAGCGGTGATGGTACTCTTACTTGCGACGGCTCTCGCCGTCCTTGTCGGTGTGATGGCTCTGGTGTGTGCTCCTACGCCTGTTAAAGCGACGATGATTCCTGCGGCCTTACGCCGTTTTCCCCTTGAGAAGAGGTTCGGAGTGCTCGGTCGCTTCGCAGTGCGCCTCTTTTCATAGAACGATACGGCGACTTCGTCACGAGCCGCAAGGTTCTCAAGGTAGTCCGGCGCTTCGCAACAGAGAATGGTTTGATAGGCAGAGCTGCTAGGTAGGCATCAATTACCTTCTGCTCGTCGAAACGCTCCTCGGCGAGCTGCCTACTTGCACTGCCCATAGCTGCCAATTCTTCATCTGTGTATCGGATCATCTGCTGTAAGGCCCCTCGCAATGAAGAGACATCGTCGGGCTCTACCAGATGGCCGTTAGTATCTGGTTTGACTACTTCGCGACACCCTTTCCAGTCGGTAGTAACGATCGGCTTTCCACATCCGAGAGCTTCGAGCAGAGATCGAGGAATACCCTCGTTGTACGTTGACGGTAGGACCACGACATCGGCGCTCTGGAGGACAGGTAGCACGTCATCTCTCGGTTCGAGATAGGTGATTATCCCTTTGTCGTGTGCCCTCCGAATCGCTTCCAGTAACGCAATCGATTCCGGTCGCTTTGTGTCTGCAGCTCCCATCACACGGAAGCACACGGCATCTCCCCAGGTTTCCTTAAGAGAGGCTGCGGCATCGAGATAGTGATAAAAGCCTTTTTTTGGCAGGAGACGCCCAAACATCAGAAAGGTTCGCTGAGTAGTGACACGTTGGGCCGACGCTAAAAAAAGCGATAGGTCGACCCCTGATCCAGGCACGAGGCGAGCACTTCGTCTTTGTACCATTTTGTTTCTTAGACACGCATTGAGATCGTCCGGGTTCTGGAAGAAAATGTGATCGGTGTGCCGCAGAGCTACCGAGTACATCGTGCGTAGGGCCGAAGCCAGCAGACCGGAGCGTTCAAAACCCTCGCCTAAGCCGGATACGTTTGCTATCTGACGAAAGCGCATAAACCGGCGACATAGGCCCGCATACAGGTTGCACTTCACCGTGAAAGAAAGCACGACATCGGGCTTCAGAGTGCGCAACGCTTTGTACACCTCGACCAAAGTCCGTGCTTCCTTGAGTACGTCTCTCCCCGTTCCATCGATAGATAGGGGGTAAAATTCGACCCCGAGTTTTATTACTCGTTCTGTGTAAGCGTCGACAGGGGCAACGACAGTGATCTTCCATCCGTGTTGCAGAAGCGATGCGATCAGATTACGCCTCAGCAAAAACACATACCATGAAGTATTATAAAGTATGACAGCACGCATAGAATCTCCCAGGTGTTTAGCTTACCTAACCTTAGTACATGGGCGCAGGAGTTGTGTGTGATCTCTGCTAGCCCGT
The DNA here is from genome assembly GCA_044351795.1 of Bdellovibrionota bacterium. Taxonomy (GTDB): domain Bacteria; phylum Bdellovibrionota_C; class UBA2361; order UBA2361; family OMII01; genus OMII01. The sequence goes on from JBILFA010000080.1 coordinate 14,477, forward strand.
CATGATGATGCCGAGTTGACTCCATGCAATCGGCTGTATTCGATAAACAGTTTATGTAGAGCGCAGGCAGCGTAGTCGTGAGAGATGCATCAATGATCGCCACTCAAGGAACTCTCGAATTACCGAATAAGCAGTCCCGCGTCGACTCCTTGGAGCGTGTGAAACCCAAGACCGCAGGCAGAGGTTTTTTTGTAACGAAACGTTGCGTCGACCTCTTCGGAGCATGTGGGTTGCTGACCGTCTTGAGTCCGGTAATGCTTCTGGTCGCGTTAGGTATTCGCGCAACCTCTCGCGGACCCGTCATTCTGCGCCAGACACGCCTCACAATCGGGGGGAGAGAATTCACGCTTTTGAAGTTTCGCACTATGCGCCAGGACGCAGAGAAATCTACCGGCCCCAAGCTGGCTGAAGCGGGAGATCCGAGAGTCACCCGACTCGGGCGGATTTTACGCAAGACCAGGCTCGACGAATTGCCTCAATTGATCAATGTCGTGAGGGGGGAGATGAGTCTTATTGGGCCGCGACCTGAGCGGCCGGAGATCGCCGAACAACTCGGCGAAATCATCCATGGGTTCGACAGACGTCTCGGTGCGAAGGCAGGTCTGACCGGTCTCGCTCAGGTCGTGCAGGGATACCCGGATGACATTGAGGGCTATAGAACAAAACTTGCCTGGGACATCGTGTACATACGGCAACAAAATTTCGGTCTGGATCTCTGGATCGCGTTCCGAACGATAGGAACGATTGTGTCCGGATCGGGTGCTAAGTGAGAAGTGGCTACTGAGGCCAGCTGCGTTGCAGACGAGGCACGAAAGGTAAGGTCGGTTTACGAACCTGACAAGCATTAGATCTCAAAACGAATAAATCTGCTAGAGAGTGGCAGCATGAACACCCTGCTAGACAGACATACCTCTCATAGAAGTGGGCACAACGCCCTCCTGTATTTCATGATCTCTCTCCTCCTACTGAGTGGATGCATTCGATACACGCCGTCGCGGGAAGAGCTGCAAGAAAAGTACGGAAAGGACAAAGAAGAGTTGTTGGACGTCGGAGGAGAGGCGGAGTTCAACTCCTATGAGACTATGCTAAAGACTCGACTTCAGAACCTCTTGGCTCAGCGCGCTTACTTGTTAACCCCAGGACCGAATGGAGGCGCTTATACGGTCGGTCCCGGCGATGTACTACACGTCGGAGTCTTCGGCTTCGATGATCTCTCGTCCGATGCAGAGGTCTCGTCGAATGGAACCGTCTCTCTCCCACTGGTTGGTGAATACTCGATCAAGGGAAAGGACCTGGCCACTATCAACCGGGAATTAACTGCAAGTTACGCGCGGTACATACGCTCTCCGAACCTTCAGGTAGGGATGAAAAACTACGAAGCAAGCCATGTGTCGGTTATAGGAGAGGTGGCTAAACCGGGGATCTATCCTCTCAAACGGCAGGGGCAACTGCTTACCGAGTTGTTGTCCGAGGCGGGAGGTAAGACCCCACTCGCTAGTAATCGGATAATTCTCTTACCCCCTCAGCACGGAGGGGTGATTTCACCTTCCGGCAATCCCTCGACCGTCGGCGCGCCAGCCCTGACCATGGCTTCAACCGAACCCGGCCCTTCACACGCAATGGGTATCGAGATCGAATTGGACGATCTCCTTGGTCACGTTAATCAACAGCCGATACTGGTACCCTTACTTCCCGGCGACATG
>JBILFA010000118.1:0-11013 GCA_044351795.1 Bdellovibrionota bacterium
CTTTGCAAAAAAAGCGAAGGCTGGTGGGTTTGTTGAGGAAGAAGATGCGAGGCAGTTTGAGAAATACTTGAAATCGGGATCTGGGAGGGAATTTTCGAGACGGCACTTTCGAGGTTGAAGGTCCTCCTACGCTCTCGCCTTCGGCGAGAGACTCCGGCGGACACCAGCTTCGCCCTTCGGGTCTACAGCTTGCCAGCCGTAGACTTTTTTTGCTTTGCAAAAAAAGCGAAGGCTGGTGGGGTGGCTGATGGGGGTTGAACCCACGACCCTCGGAACCACAATCCGATGCTCTACCAACTGAGCTACAGCCACCACGAGAATCCAAACTCTGCAATCAAACCAGAGCCTTATCCAGCTCCGTCTGTGATCACAACGGTTCTGATCCGCGCAGAAGAGTAGTCAACGGGCGGGGACAAGTCAATATGACGGCCGCCCTACCCTTCAACTGCTTTACGCACCGAGAACCGGTTCCCCGACAAGCGTACCAAACTTCCCTCGAGCTCCCATGTAAGCGCCCGCTCCATGGAGCCCTGCGTCAGCTCCGAAAGCTCCTGGTACGAGATCGTCGTCCATTCGCCCTCTTCATTCTGGGGACTGAGTCCGTATTCAGCGAGCACCCGAGCTGCGCCGCGTATCGTTATCGCTCCGTCATCACACAAACGGCTCGAACCACGATATCGATCGTCGCCCGGGCCCCCCTCAAATACGAACACATCCCTTCCAAAATCACCGGCGTAATTTGCAGTAACGAGTGAGCCGCTTCGCTCGCCAGCTTGAACGACAACGATGCCACGCGCCAATCCTGCAACGATGCGATTGCGCTCGAGGAAGTGGTGCTTGAGAGGTTGTATGCCCGGTGGATATTCAGACACGATGACTCCCCCACGCTCCAGGATAGATCTGGCCAGAAACTCGTGAGATCGGGGATATACCGTGTCGAGTCCGTGAGCCATAACTGCAATCGTGGGACACGCGCCTCCGCCCGCAAGAGCGCCTCGATGCGCAGCGCCATCTACCCCAAGCGCCAACCCGCTCACAACAGAGCACCCTGCGATGACGAGGTCGTGCGCCAAACGCGATGTCGCATGACACACCTCCACACAAGCCGCTCGCGCTCCCACGACGGCGATCGCGTTGAGCGGAAATTCGACATCCCCAATGGAAGAGCGCACAAACAACGCTAACGGCGGCGAGCTCGTGGCTTTGAGGAGCGCCGGGTAGCCACGACTGCTCAAAGGAAGCGCGTCGATTGAATGCTGACGACACTGCTCAAGTATCAAATCAACATTCGCAAGAGCGAGACTCTCTCCTGTGCTATGCTCGAGACGCGAGAAGACCTCGGTAAAGGACTCCCCTTGCGACACCATCCGTACGACCTCTTGTTTGTCGCTGCGGGAAAGGGCGCTACTTTGAAGAGCGAGAATGCGCTCCCGTTCGAGGTCTAAGGATGATTCTAAACTCACAGCAAACTCCGGTTTCATGACGTTCCGGATATAGTTCGCCAGAGTACGCTAAAAGTTTCGTAGGGATACTCAATGGGATTGCTTGGTGTGTGATGCTACTCGTAAAGCTCTGATAACGGCCGTACTCACATGTCCATCAGGCGCTCGGCGTCGGTCTTATCCTTGTTCATCCTCCACAACTGCTCTTGGATCGAGTTCCTAAACGTGAGGGGCTCCGGGATGTACTCGAGGGTCTCCTCGGTTCCGCCTGTGCCGGTTACCTCAATACTGCCGAAATTGAACAGCCGACCGAGGACATTCTGGTCGAGACGTATCGCTTCTACCTTCACTAAAACGATGTCGAGCGAACGCCGCTTGATGAACCCGGTCTTTCCGAGCACCCTCTTAGAGGTAATCCCGAATTCGGAGGTGAGGAACAACAACAACTTGTTCGAGAGCCGGTATGCGGAGACCAGTAATAGGATAGCTACCAGTGCAAAAGCCCACGGGATATCTCGTACCATTGACAACGATCCTGCGAGGAAAGAGGTAGTCATCGCAGGCACGAGCAACACGATTGGGTGGAGTCGGGTCACATGTATCAACTCCTCATCTGACATGAGGTTCTCTTCTATATATCCCATGACCGTCGATACTCCCGTGCTTAGTTATCTAAAGTGTATACCCCGAACGACGCCGATACTCAATCTGAACCGCACGCCTTGAGCGCGGAGAACCTTTAAACATCAGCACGTTACAAAGTGTCCCTCTGGTTCGCAACCGCAATTCTCCAGAGGCCCCGGCAACCCTCAATCATAGCCTCCCGAGCGCTCCTGAGGGGGTAAGACTACCGAAATCCACCACGAGCGTCGGGTTTGGAAGCGATTCCGTCCGCTTTTAGGAGGGAATTCTTGATCATTAAACGACCATATTCCTCAACCGATGCACCCTTTCGACCGAATTTTACACTTCGAACTTATGTCACAATCAACCCTGCTACCTTCTGAAGAGAGTTCGTTTGCGCTCCGTTTTCAAGGATTCGCAAACGACTTACCCGATGCGGAGCAGCGCTTCCAAGCGTTCTGCGTCGCCAACCTCCATCTATCGGCGGAGGAAACAGGTCGAATACTGGCGCAGCCGGGGGTGGCGGTAATCTGCAGGCGTGGGTCGTCTCACGACCTTGCGTCTTTAGCGGGTGCCTTTAGGGAGCTCGGAGCCCTGGTCAGCATCATCGACCCACGCACCGAGTTTTCACTTTCATCATCTCTGCCTGACGAAGCGCTATCGGAGATCTCACCACAACTGGAAGAGCTGCTACGAGCTCCCTCACTGGGAGTAATTGAATCATCCTGTAGCTCAGGTGAGTACGTGGTCACACTCAACGAATCAATCAAGGTCAACACTTCGAGCGAGATGTCTCAGCTAAGGACGATGATGCGCGAGCATGGCAGACAGAATCCGGGCAGCCGCGGACCGTATGACCACTCTGCGCTTCAGCACGTGACAACGCCGCATCCGATTGCTCCAAAAACTCGCAGTCGGCGCAGCCGCTCGATTAGAACGCGCCCACATTCGCGACGACGAGTAGGATTGACCGGAATTCAAATGATCGGTGTTCTGATAGCCGGGCTGGCATGCTTCATAGCAATTGATCGAGCGTTTATCGGAAAACCTGATCTTCGCGCCGCTTCCGCCGGTGGAAGCTGGGGTGTTACGGACTCCGACGTGTGGAGCAAAGCCGTCGCGCCAGCTGCAGCGAGACACTTCGATGGTACGGTCAGGCGGCAAGGATACACACTCACGATCTCGACACGCATGCAGGACGACTCGGTATCTGCTCGAGTTCTGATGGTTACCCCGATGTACACGCAACCGAGCTCTGGGAAACCAGGCGTGGTACCGCAGCTGCGTCGAGCAGAGGGCGACATCACCCTACTTCGAGAGATTGAACCCGGGGTTTGGGGTGGACGATTAGTCACCTATCTCTTCATCGAGCATCAGGGTCAAATACAGAGGGTTCCTGCTCAAACCGAGATCTCCGTGCAAAGCGCTCCGGATAATCTCACCGCTCAGGCGAGTATAGAGCTGGTCGGGCTTCTTCCAAGCACTCTCCATGAGATCGAAGATGTACCGGGATTCTCCCACACCCTGATTGACGGCGAGCACTCACTGAAGGTGCGCGATCACGTACCACTCGCGTCTAGCGTTTCTTTTTGACCGCTGTGGTCTTCTTGACCGCGGGCTTCCTGATACCGAGCTTTTTCGCGGGAGCTTTGGGTGTGGCCGCCTTCTTGATAACGCCCTTAGCCTTGGGTGTCTTACTCTCTTTCTGGGACGTGCTCGCTGCTTGGACCTTGGGCTCTTGAGAGCCTTTGACCGCAGCAACCTTCTTTACCGAGCTATCCTTGGTTTTAGCAGTCGCCGCAGCGGCCTTTACCACAGGTGCCTTGATCGGTTTCGGTCCGGTGGACACAGGCGCTACCAACTTCTTGTGCTGCCTGACAGGCTCAGCCTTACGAGATGGCGTACTTGTCTGGCTCGACTCCTTGAACGGTTTTGAGACAACTTCGAGCGACTCACCTCCACTTTTGACCTCAACCGCCGAGGATGAAATCGGTTCTACGGGGACACCAGTGATCGGTCCGCCTTCCTGTTGAAGTATCGGCCGAGGTTTTGGTCCTCGCATTCGGTACTTGGCGGAGGTCGCCTTAGGAGCAATCGCCGGTGCCTCACCCTTTGCGTCGTTTAGGAGAACTCGAGTGTTATCCAAACGAGCCATGACCTCCGGTATCTCCTCCGGCGAGGAGAACCACGTTTGCCCGTTACTACTGTAAAGGGTAACGGTCTGTCCGTTGATGGATACTTTCTTACTCAAATACTCGTGGCTGCTATCGCCGCTGGAGGAATCTCGAACACTCATGACACTCGCTAGCTCTCTCTCAAACACTGGTTAAACCTCACTAATAAAACCCACGCCTGTTCACCCGGCTCAGGGGGTACACGGTATACAGAGCTTAGAACATTAGATGTCGTGAGGCTGTGTAGACGATGCGCCCGATCGCTGCGAGATGTGAGCTTTTCGAATATATTTGCAGGTCATTGGAGCGCACATCTTGGCCGGTTTAAGCCATGTGAGGCGGCGAGTTATTCCATGGAAGCACGCGCTAGACGACGTAATCCTCACGAGATCAAGTGGCCCGGTAGTGTCACTGAGTTACATGTGCACCTGGGAGGCTCTGTGCCCTTGCCCAGACTCTGGGAGATCGCCCTTGACCGAGGGATTCGGGGGATCAGCGCCGGATATGAAGACTTCGTGGGGATGCTCGATGTGCGCGACTCGTCACCCGATCTCGACAGCTACCTCGACGTTTTCGACAAGATCGAACTGATTCAGTCAGGACCGGCGGCGGTACGAGAGAGTGTGATAACAGCGGTCCACCACGCCTACAGTAGAGGGGGTAGCTTCACCTCAGGCGAAGTAGACAGAACTACCAAGCATTCCCAAAACCTCTTCACACTACGCCGACTGGAGCTACGCTGGAACCCTCTCAAACGTACCGGCACTGTATTCCTGAAGGGCAGCCACGCCGGACTGTACGACGTCGATAGCGTAATTAAATCCTCCATCCAGGCGGTCGAAGAGGTGGAGGCGGCCTTCAAGCACTGTATTCAGGTCGGGCACATCTTCTGCTTCGGGCGCGATATGACTTTCGAGGCGAATATGGCCCTGGCTCGCAAGGTCCGCCTGTGGCGAGAGCGGAGCTTGAAGATAATCGGAATCGATCTGGCAGGGCACGAATCCCTCAACCCCCTCTCCTCTCCGCGCCACCTGGAGCAGATGCGCCTTGTCTTCGATGAAGCGGGGCCCCGGCTTGGACGAACGCTACACCTCGGGGAATCACCACACATAGACATGGGAACCTTCATAAAGACTATCGAAACCTTGAATCCAACCCGACTCGGTCACCCGATCGGAGCGGTAAAAGCCCTGTGGGAGCGGCGCAATGACCGCGGTGTGAAGATAATAGCCGAGCGGGGGATCGTGTGTGAGCTGTGCGTACGATCGAACATCCTCACGGGCGCGGTGAGAGATGTGATTGAATACGGCAAGATCCTCGACACCCTCGACCGATACGGCATTCGCTACACCTTTTCATCGGATGCCCCATCCCTGCTCGAGACGACCCTTGCCGAAGAGCTGCTGCTCCTCCTGAACTCGGGAGCTGCGACACCCGATCAACTCCTTAGGGCCCTTGAGACCGCCGAAGAGGCGAGTTTCCTTCCTCGGGCATCGGGCTGACCTGGCGATACGGTCCTACAGCCGCGTGTACGAAAAGAGCTTTCTCCATCTTGTAACGGTGGCAGCCACTGGCATAATCTAACGACGATTCACTTTAAGGACATACCATGACTTTTGATGTACTTACCTCGCAGCTCTGGACGCGGCAATCACCCCTTGACCAGAGTGCCCTCAATCATCGCAGAACGAAGATCGTCGCCACCCTGGGCCCCTCCTCTCGCTCTCCGGAGCGCATTCGAGAGCTGATCGAAGCGGGTGCCAACGTATTTCGGCTCAACTTTTCGCATGGCAGCCACGAAGAGCACTTGGCGGTGCTGAATGAAGTTCGTCGTATCTCCTCGGAGATGGGTGCCTGGATTGCGATTCTTCAAGACCTTTCGGGCCCAAAGATCCGGATCTCGAACGTAGAAGGTGATTTCTGTCCGATCTCGGACAACGACAAGATCAACCTGCGCTGCGCAGATGGTTCTCTGTCGAACGCCCAGTGTATCTACGTCGAGACAGTTAACCCTTTTCAGGTCCTAAAATCCGGACACCACGTCTTGCTCGCTGACGGACTCCTCGAACTCGTGGCCGAGGAGATCAAAAGCGACCACGTTGTCTGTCGTGTCGTGAAGGGAGGCCGGATTCGCTCTCGTGTCGGAATCGCCTTTCCGGACAGCCATGTCGACCTTCCGGCTACCACCAAAAAGGATTTGGTCGATCTCGAATGGGGTATCAAGAACGCTGTCGATTTCGTAGCGATCTCCTTCGTGCGTTCAGCTGAAGACATCATCAAGCTTCGACACATCATCAACGACAAAGGTTCCAGCGCCAGCATCATCGCCAAGATTGAGCGTCGCGCCGCGCTCGAGAATATCGAGGAGATCGTCCTGGCTTCGGATGGTTTGATGGTAGCGCGCGGAGATCTCGGCCTCGAGGTTCCCCTCGAACAACTTCCGATGCTGCAACGCCGATTGATCGAGGAGGCTAACTTCCGCGGGGTTCCGGTGATCGTGGCTACGCAGATGATGCACTCGATGATCACCTCTGTTCGTCCGACCCGCGCCGAGGTGTCCGACATCGCCGCCGCTGTAATGGGCGGCGCAGATGCAGTAATGCTTTCCGATGAGACCGCTATCGGTGAGCATCCACAGGAATGTGTGAAGTACTTGGCCCGCATCGCTTTGGCAGCGGAACAGACCTTCGCATTCGAGGAGTACAAACTACGACTCAGAAAATCCGACTCTGCAACCGTACCCGACGCCATCGCCTACGCTGCGTGTGCTGCGGGTGTAAAGGTTTCGGCTGCTGCGATCATCGCCTGTACGGAAACCGGAACATCGGCTCGATTGGTTGCGAAGTATCGCCCACAGCAACCGCTGTACGGGCTCTCTCGCAAACCGAGCACCCTACGCCAAATGGCGCTTTATTGGGGCGTTCGTCCGATCTCATTCGAGTCAGCAGACACCCACATCGATGAGATAGATGTGGCCCTGCGTGCTGTTCAGCAGCGCGAGGAGCTACCTAACGGATCACGTGCGGTGGTGACCGGCGGACGAGCCACGCAAACTCCTGGAGCCACTTCGGTGGTCGAGGTACGTGAAATGAACTATCGATAGAGGATGTATGGGATATCAAGACTTCATCTCCGAGACTGAGGCTGTTAATGTCGCGGGAGTTTCAGCAAAGACCTTGCAGCGTTTCACGGATGCAGGGTATCTGCATGTGGAGGTAGAGCCTGACGGGCTCCGATTGTATTCGCGCGTTGAGATAAACGAGATTTTCGGTATCCATCAAGGGAAAACATCTACATCGGAAACCCAGGAGAGCGAGATCGTGACCCCGGTTGAGTTGACGAGGTCCCAGCCTTCTAGCGAGGCGGCAGCCGGGGAAAACTCTGCTACCTTGAATACTGTACAAGCGGAGGTGGATGACCAGCCTGCTTCATACTATTCGGCGGCAGACTCCGAGACTCCGTACGCATCGGAGCCGGGACGAGCGGTAGATTCCGACTTACACCAAGAGGTCGCGCGTTTGCGCAACCTCGTCAACCTCCAAGAACGGATCCTCGACATGAAAGAGAGTGAGGTTTCAGACCTTCGCGCCCAGCGCGATTGGTTGCAGCGTCGGGTCGAGAAGCTGGAAGAAAAGGGAGATCGTGATCAAATCCTCTTACTCTCCGAAACACAAACGATCCGCCGCCTCGTCACTATGCAGGAGAACAAGCGGTCGACGATGAGGCAGGTGTTTGAGTGGCTGGGGCTGGCACCGGTGAAGCAGATGCCCCAAATTGGAACGCAGCCTACCTACACCAAAAGCGACAGCGCTATTGAGGTTCGGGAGGCTGCGAACGGGTAGGTCCTTTAGTACAGCCTCGCGCGCGAGGCTGTGGAATAAACCCTGCGCGAGTGATTTTTGAAAAAATCACTCGCTATAGCAGAGCGAGCGCAATGCGCGCTTTTCAGATAGAATAAAGTGCAGTTTTTTGCGAAGATCAAACAGTATCGTTTGAGAACTAGAGTCTCTCATGACCCTTAACAGGCTCGGCACGTAGGAGTTTGTTGTATTCTACGGCGCAACTTGGGCCTCCTTGCCTTCATTGGGCCAAGATTGCGCTCGCCCAGCAATTCTCATTCATTTTTTTCAAAAATGAATGAGGCTGGGTTTATCCCACCTAATCGACTGCCTTGAGCTTTGGTGCGTCAGCAGCAACTTCGCCAGCATCTGAATGAACCTCGACGCGACGATTCGCGGCACGAGCCCAGTCTTCCTGTTGGGGAAAGAGAGGCTGCGACTCACCGAAACTTATAGTGGAGAGCCTCTCGGGGGAAACGCCTGAAGCCACCAACTCCTGGCGCACCGCCTCTGCTCGGTCCATGCCAAGCTTCATGTTGTACTGATCACTCCCTTTGTAATCGGTGTGCCCCTGAAGCACGACCTTCACGGACTGGTCCTTGGCGAGCATCTGTCCCACCTGGGCAACCTTGGCTTTGCCGAGAGTGCTGAGGCTGCGAGCATTAAAGTCGAAATTCACATCTGGGAAATATACGGCGCGCTCTGAACCCACCACGGCACCCTCTCCTGCTCCTGCTCCCCCGACAGAGTCATAATTGAAGGGAACCAGGGTCCGGCAGTCCGGGGTGCTGTCGTCTGCCGAGAAGCACTCGGGCTGGCGGTAATCGAACGGCTCACGATATCCCATCACGCTCCGTGTTACCTCGGTGGAAGATGCAAAGTAGCTCAAAGGTCGGAAGATGACCTCTCGCGCCACCCACCCAATCGGATGAACCACGTACGCCAGTATGCGTAACGGGTGAGATTCTGACTCACGGTAGCGAGGCCCCGCATGATACGTCGACAGTCCGTTGTCCTCCGGCAAATAATCCTGAGCGTTACACTCAGACGGCTGCAGGCTGCGCGAACATACAACCATGAAAGCGATAATAAGAAATCTCTTTATGCTCATTGGAGCCTCTACCTAAGATTTTAAAATCAGTGTTGTCCCCTCTCGTGGGACACCCTTCACTCTAACAGCACCGACCGTTCAACCACCGTGAAATATCACACTGCGAAATATCATCGAGGATGTGCACACACATCCTAGAACCTATGATGCACCGATGATTACAAGTGGAACCTTATAATTGTTCACTGGCATCGAAAGCCACCAAAACAAACTAATGTTCTAGGCTTCAGATCTCCTTCTTCGCAACTTCATAAAAGACTATCGAGCGATACTGAAAAAATCTCAACTGCCAAGAATACATAAACTATTGCTTAGGCACTATCTTGGGACGTTCGGCTCTTGATGAATTGAAGAAGGAAGCGTGATTCGGTCAAACGATGTCCTGCATCAAAGTATGAGGGACAAGCCGAGGAAGAGGATCGAACCGTGTTTAGAACCAATACGACTAGCAAGGATGTCTTGAGGTCAGCGCTGCTCGCTGTGCCGGCGAGCATAGCTTCGTGTGGTGCCCACTGGTTCGGAAACAGCTGGACGCCAGAGGTGTGGAACATACTTCTGTACGCTATCCCTCTCGCCTTCGGTATGAAAGGCGTCATCGTTGCTCTAGGCATTGCGGTCATCCCGAGCGCACTCATACAGTGGGAATTCGGCGAGTCTCTGCGGCTTGGCGGAGAGCTAGTAGCACTGGCAGCGGTACGGCAGGTGATTCCCGCTATCCCCGGATATCTTACCGTTTTGGGCGTCTGGGGTATCTTCGTTTTGCCGTTGAGCCGCGCGTTCGGTGTCACGCCCCTTCAGAGCGGCGCATGGTCCGAGGAGATGTTCTTTTTTCGTTGCTTACAGGACGTCTCATTCTCACTCGTCGCCGGCGCACTCCTGCTCAATCAGAACATATCGGTATTCTTGACTAACAGACCTCGCCACAACCGATTGAGTGAGATACTCGTCCACGTCACTGCTCTCTGTTCGCTTGTAACGCTCTTCACCGTAATCGCCACGCTCAATCGCCTCGATGCATTTACCTCGACCAACCTGAATGCATCGAACTCCGCTGCGGCTTTCGGCCTCTTTGCGGCGCTGGTTCTGGTTCCGAGCCTCGTAGGCTACAGACTCTCGCTCCTCGCGACTCGCGAGTTCGGCAGCATCGGAACCTCGAGCCTTTCGGGCGAGCAGGCGCTCAGGTACTCCGCCGAAATCAAAGAGACATTCTTCAATTCGATGACAAACGAGGGGGATTTCACCTCTGCTCTCAGCGCTACGAGCGACGACTCAGAACAACCGCGCGAGGGCCTACTGAAAGGAGTCTGTGCTCTGGATGGCGACGGCACGGTGCTCTTCATGAACGATCACTTTCGTGCACTTACGGATATAGTCATACCCGGCGTAGAGGGCTACGCACTCGACAAGGTCGCCCCCAGCTCCGAGCTCGTTACCCACATCACCACCCTTTTTCGCTCAGCGGATCCGGAACGCGAAGTCGTTGACGAAATGAGAATAGTGCGAAAGGACGGGCACGCTCGATTCCTGGAAATATCTGTGCGTCCCCATCTCGCGGAGGATAATGATCACACATCGACCCGGGGAAACAGGGTCTCTCCGCGCGTTCTTACTCTGAGAGATATAACGGAGCGTCGTACAATCAATCATGCACTCTTGAACGAAGAGCGACTCGAGTCGCTGCAGGCATTCGCGCGTGGAGCATCGGAGAGCTTCTCGGAGCTCCTCAACTCGATTAGCGAAAGTGCACAACAACTATCCCCTACAGAACCTGAAGGCGTACACACTGTGTGTGAGAGCATTGTACGAGACGCGTCTCGTGGACA
>JBILFA010000178.1:0-4750 GCA_044351795.1 Bdellovibrionota bacterium
TTCTAGCACACGCCGCCGATCCGCACTTTTCGACCAAGGATGGCTCTCGCCACAAAGGCCTCGGACTCTCCACAGTCTTCGCTATCATGCGTGAACACGAGGGCTTCATGACGCTCGAGTCCAAACTTGGAAAAGGTAGCTGTGTCTCTCTGTATTTTCCCCTTCTCAGGACCGATACGTTGACCGAACAGAGCAGCAGAACTGACCAGGGCGAGTCAGAAGCGGTATCACCTACTTCAACCGTGTCGGAGGATAACAAAGCATGAGCCAAGGCCATATCGTAGTTGTAGATGACGATCCGATGATACGCTTTCTCGTTCAGGAGTACCTCAAGGCATCCGGTTTTACGGTGGACGCCTTCGAAAGCGGCAAGGACGCGCTCACGGCCCTCGCCGATCTGACGCCGAGCCTCGTGGTACTCGACCTGCAGATGCCGGGAATGAATGGCATCGAGGTACTCGAACACATCCGCGCGAATCCGAGCACCAGCGGAATTCCGGTCCTCATGCTCTCAGCGAACGCAGGGGAGGCACAAACCCTCTCGACTGTCTTGGCGAACGCGTACTTGGAAAAGCCTTTCCAGATGAATGCACTCCTAGCTGCGGTCGAATCGACCAAGAAGAGCTGAAGTGCTACGCCTGAGACACGAATTGTATCCAGCGCGCCTTACCGGTCGCCGGATCTATGTCTGCAAGAACGCCGTATAGTACCCCTTCACCCTCTGCAATTTCGTACGGAGCCGGTGTGGGAGAGAGAAAACGCTTCATCGCGACATGAGACGCCATACCTATGACTCCACCGGGATTCCCGGTCATTCCAAGATCGGTGATGTATCCCGTTCCACCAGGAAGGATCTGCGCATCGGATGTTTGTACGTGCGTGTGAGTTCCTACTAACAGGGAGATACGTCCATCGGCGTATCGGGCCATAGACAACTTCTCCGAGGTCGCTTCTGCGTGCAGATCGCACAACACGATAGAATTGGACTCCACTCCCATCTCCTGCAACGCTCGATCGAGGCCGCGGAAAGGGCAATCGTAATTTCCACTCATGAACACCCGCCCGATCAGGTTGCAGATGAAGACCTTCACCCCTGCCGGTGAGGTCCAACAACACCAGCCCTTACCAGGAGTGCTCTCTACCGGAAGATTAAAGGGTCGGATGCACCAGTCTGCGTTCTTAGCCAGGAACTCCAGCACTCCCTTACGCTGAAAGGCGTGATCTCCCAAGGTGATGACGTCGACTCCGCTCTTGCGGAGTTCGGTGGCCGTTCCCGCATCGATACCTGCCCCCCCGGCGGCATTCTCGCCGTTTGCCGCTACCAGGTCGATTTCAAGCCTATCTCTCATAGGGCGAAGAGATGTCTCGACTGCAAGCCTCCCGGGCCTTCCCACAACGTCCCCGAGAAAGAGGACGCGCAGAGTGGAATCCTTTGGCGGTGTCGCAATCAAACTCATAACGTGTCCTCGTTGCCGACAGCGAGCGCTCCACGCTCATGACAGATCCAATCCATGGGTATATCGTGGTGATCAACCGGAATCTCAGCCAGCATTTGCATCGACCAACACACACCGATCCGCACTGCCGCCGTCAATCGAGGATCGGCCAGATAGCGGTCGTAGTATCCCCGACCCCGTCCGAGCCGCCCTCCGTTACGATCGAAAGCCAAACCAGGGGCGATAATTGCAACCCTTTCCGCTTCATCCAAGTTGAACTCCTCGCCGTAGCCCGGCTCCGGCTGCAAGATTCCTCTAGGAGCTGTCTCCAGGTGAGAGGCCCATTCGTCGTCAATGCGATGGAACTTCATGATGCCCGCATCCTCCACCCGTGGTAGGTATACCGCTTGACTTCTGAGCATCTCTCCGATAAATCCTGCCAAGTCCACCTCTCCCGGAAAGCATGGGACCCATGCCAACACGTGTCGTATCGGCTCCTGAGAGCACACGGCTATGAGACGCCCCAAGTGGGCACACAGCTCCCCATGTGCGGCCATCTCCCAACGTTTATCGAGATTAGCGAGCACCATACGCATCTCTCGACGGATCTCTGTTTTCCGTTGTTGACCCATAATCAAAACTCCCGTTGAGACGGCCTAAACCCCAGTGGTACTATCAGAGTACCGGCTCGACAAAACCAACCGCGACCACCTTGATAACCCGAACGAAAAGATCTTCGTCAATTTCCTACCGATACACCCTGGTTCCACGCACTCTTTTGCAGGACACCGTGAGATTTTCGGGGCTTGTGATGAGATTCCCGGCATCTATACCTATGAGAGCTGTCAGTGGACTATAGGGTGTCCATCTGCAAAGGAAAAGGCTACAGCGCTGGACTAAGCCGAGTGGAGTCCCCCCTACAGCGGGCTTTGGTAACTAGATGGGGTAGTGAAGTGGGTATGTTGGGCAGACAAACCTTGCGATTCGTGTGCTACATCGCTCTCGCCTTGACAGCGACGGTGACGCATGAGTGCCGCGCGCAGGAATTTCTAGCTTGTAATTCGAGTCTCCCCTCCTTTCGAGCGAACGAAGCAAGCCGGAGGACTACTCTCCTCAAAGAGATCTTTTCGCGACTTACTGAGGTCGAGGTCTTTTCGTTGCACTCCGAAACGGCCCGCCTTTCGATCGAACAGAGCCGAACCCCTAATGCATTCGTTCGCGGCTCGGGAGAGGTTGTAGTCACTACTCAGTTGCTTGAAGCAGTCAGGAATCCTTCTGAGCTGGCCTTCGTAGTAGCTCACGAGCTCAGTCATCTTGCTCTAAGGCATACTCGCCCGGGAGATTCCGAGAGCGAGCTGCAGGCGGATCGGCTCGCCTTAAATCTCGTTCGGCGCGCCGGCTTTGATCCATGCGCGGCTCTAACTGTTCTCATACGTCTTGGCACACCCTATGCATCATCGCTTCAAAGCCTAGCACCACGCACGGTAGCATTGGAGAGGGATCACGGCTCTCAGTGTGCCGGAATACCACTCATCACTCCGTATAAAAGCGATCTTCTGCGTTCATTGAATTTCCTAGGCGAAATCCATCCCACCCGCGCGAGAAGACAACGCCCTGAAATCTCCCAGGTTCGCGTCTTCTGTCGGGAGCTGTATCAGTCACTAAAAAGTAAGGTGCTTAACCCCTCAAGCTCTCGAATTTAGCTGCCGACAATCTGAAAGTAGGAAGCGAACCACGGTACGCTCCGTCATTTGGGGCATTAAACCCCGATCACATGGGGATTAACAGGGAAGCGAAGACGGGCTATGAAAGATAACACCATTCAGATGAGCCCGGCTGAGCGGGCACGGGCGTCAATTCTAGTCGTCGAACCCGAAGCTCTCGAAAGAAACAACCTGCGCACCGCGCTCAGGACACTTGGGTTTGGGACCGTCACCGAGGCTCCAACCCATGTGGCCGCCCTCGACAAATTTAACGACCGGAAATTCAGCCACGTAATCTTCGATGCGAAGAAAACCAACTATCCGATGAAAGAGTGGCTCTCGAAGGTTTTCGAGTACGATAGGACGGTCATCGCCCTACCCGCCTCCTCGAGCCCAAGTGTAGACGATGTGTTCGATCTGCTTGTACTAGGCGCAAAAGGATACCTCGTCAAGCCGTTTACGATTGATACCGTCGACCAAGCGGTACTAATGGCGACCAAAGGCGAGCCGATAGCCGATGCGGTGCTTCAGGCTAAGGATCGAAACGAGGCTTTGGTAGCGATTATGATGTCGAGCTTGGATAAATTTGCCACGACCTACCGCCAATCGCTCCAATTCGAGACCGCGAAACGCGAGCTTCCGCGCTCGCTTGCGATGCTCAAACGCTCCTCTGAACTAGCCCATACCTTCGCCAAAGGGGGTGAGGATGGTATACTCGAAGCGCTCGAACGCTTCTGTATCGAACGAAGCAAAGGGCCAGCCACCCGCCTCGGGCGGCTACGCAAACGCCTCTCGACTACTCGGGTCACAGACACAGACTCGGCAGAACCCTAAGAGTTACCTACACAACTTCTTCAAGGGCTTTGATATTTTAAGCGGCAAGCTCACTGGAAGCAGCACTAGTGGCACATTTCCATCATATCAGGTCATAATACTCATAGATGATGGAACAGAAGCCCACCCAACATCCCCTCGAACGCACGCACTGCTACCTCCGAGCGCTCCTAATGAGTTTGGTCGGTACGGTGTTGTTGTCCAGCTCTGATTCGAACGCTGAAACCCTACGTCAGATACTCTCGTCAGATGAGATGCGTCAAATCACCGAGCGCACCGAGCTCATGTATCGCCGCCAGGGACGCGGCTCGACGGGTGCCCAAAATTTCCTAGTCGGCATAGATCCCAACTCGGAATTCGCTCGAGTATGGGATAAGGCTAGCGGACCGGAGCTGCTCCTCAACTGGCTCGGAGTGAATCTTCCTAACTATGCTGTCAAGCCTGCCGAGGTTAACAGATCCCGCGAGCTCGTGTATGCGAAAACGACCCTCAGCACGCGCGCACGGGAACGAGTACTTATAGAGGTGCTGATTCCGCATCCGACCTTTCATACCATGGTTCACTTCAAGACCCTCAGGGCGTTTAATGTGTACGAACCCCCAACGCTCGAGACGGTCGCTGAAGAAAAGCTCAATTTCAAGCAAGTTAATGGCACGTACTATCGAACCCCCCGTGGTCAGTGCTCGATCCTCATAAAGGTGGAGCGACTTGGTATCGTTAACCTGTCTGTCAAGCAATGTGAATATTCACACATCATGACAGATATTGTTAACACCC
>JBILFA010000018.1:0-44306 GCA_044351795.1 Bdellovibrionota bacterium
GTACGGTGCATCGCAACGAGGCGATAGGGTCAATGCCGCTCTCTGCATCGTTCTCCGAGAAGGTCTTAGAGAATGCCTCAGGAGACTGAAGCGTACGGCCCCGCCCGATGAAAGCAGCACGTGACGTACAAAAACGTACCGGTGCATAACTCGTGCGGAGGGTCACTCGATGAAAGAAGTAGGCTTCCTGCTCGCCCTCTGTTCGAGGTCGACGAGAGAAGAGGAGAGCATCATACTCACTCAGTTTCTCAGCTCGAATGAAGAGCTTGCTGAATGCAGGGTGAACCGCGTCAGCTTTGCGAGAGCTGAGCACCGGCTCGAGATAGCTCACGAGCTGAAGCTCGCGTTCGACGTCGCCAAGGTTGGTCACCGTGATGCGACGTAGTTCTACGTCGTCCTCGGGGGCGACCGTTATTTCGGTGTGCAGAAAGACGCGGTCGTCGAAGCGCTTGAATTCTGCGCGACCTGGGCTGAAGATCGCCTGATATGAGTCCGGCTCAGTGCAACTTGGCTGATGAGCTGCCGACCAGGTCTTACCCTGACGTGGATCGTGTACATAGAAAAAGGATCCGGAACCTGTGGTTGTCGGATCCTCTCGCCAACGGGTGAGCTCGATGGATCGATCGAAGACGCTAAAGCCGCCGCCTGAGGAGTCTACCATCACTGAGTAACGGCCGTTCGAAAGCAACCTAACACGAGGAGTTTTAGTGTGAGGCGAGGTGACGATCTCCAAGCCAGCTTCCTCTTTCTCCTCGACATCTCGTCGCACAACGGCCATCTCCGGCTCGTGCGGGACGATAGTGGCGACGCGCTCGGGAAATCGCTCGTGAAGGAGGAGTTCAGCCGATTTGACGATCGGTTGGCTATGAAACCGTTCGCACATCACGTCCCTCCTCAAGAGATTAGTGATGGCGACGAGCGACATGCCTTGGTGATGTGCGAAAAACGATTGTACTATGTGCTTTCCGTCTACGCGTAGAAGTCGGCTTGGAGTGTAATCAACAGCTTCGAAGAAGCCATAGCGTCCTCGAGCACCTTCACGCTCGAGATATTTGAGGTTCGTTATGCCGGATTCGAGATCGGCGAGGAGCGGCAAGGCCAAGCAGGTCGAGTAGGGCGAAACCACCAGATCCTCTGAAAGCCCGCGCTTCAAACCGAGTCCGGGAACGCCGAATGCTCGGTACTGGTATGTTTTCTCGAAATCAACACCGCTGTATGCCGATTCCGAAATTCCCCAAGGTATCGATTGGCGTTTGCTGTAGGCTATTTGGGTCTGGATAACGGCTCTGCCGGTTCGACCTAGTATAGTGGTTGGAAAGTCTCGCATTACGATGAACGGCATGAGGTACTCGAACATCGTGCCGCTCCACGATATGAGAGCTTTGCCGCCTGGAGTGCTTGAAATCGAACGCCCGAGAGAGAACCAGTGCTTCTGCGGAACCTCGCCACGGGCTACTGCTAGGAAGCTCAGGAGGCGCGCCTCAGATGCAAGTAGATCATAGAAGCTTCCATCCCTACGAGCGTGCTCGGTATTAAAGCCGATCGTAAACAGTGCTCGTTCGCCATCGTACAAAAAGGAGAAGTCCATCTCCTTGATCAAGGTAAGACATTGCGTTGTCATCGTTGTTACGACAGCACGCAGCTCCGAGAGGTTGTTACGTACAAAAGTTAATTTGTCGCGAAGAATCCCAAGCTCTTTTTTACCCGAAGCGACGAGATGCTCAATGTCGGCCATCTGCACCTCGGCGAAGAGACCGGTGGTAATGGTATCGAGAGATTCAATTGTGATGGGAAGGGTCTCCAAACGCGAGAGCGCCTCGCTGCAGGTCGACACGATCTTCGATGAGTCAGATGAGTCGTTGGTCAGAGCGATTGATGATAAGTCCCGCAGCGCTTTGATCCAGGAGAGAGAATCGTCGAAGGCCGCTAGTTCACCTAGGAGTCTATGAAGTCTCTCAAGGGGCGAAGGTTCAGCGGTTTCTCCCCAAGAAGGGTTTCCCGCCGTCCTCTGGATCAGATCTTTGCAGGCGGAGGTGCACGCTGCCCAATCTACTATGTTCCACGATGACGTCCCAGCAAGGGTACTCCTCAGCGCTTCGATCTCGGGGAGCAGAGAGTTCTTGCTATTTGAAGCAGCCAAGGCAGAGGCAGCGTTCTCGAGTTCATCGAGTAAGGTGTCTGCGTGAGTGCGAGATACAAGCGCGCTCTGCGGGGCACGCTCAAGAGTCGTCAAAAAGGTGAAGAGGTGTCCGAGAAGGTTTCCGCTGTCGACCGTGGAAATATAGCGAGGATGTAACGGTTCGAGCGTCCTGATGTTATACCAGTTGAAGAGGTGGCCGCGATACTTCTCTATTACGTGCAGAGTTCGCATG
Organism: Bdellovibrionota bacterium; assembly: GCA_044351795.1. Classification (GTDB taxonomy): domain Bacteria; phylum Bdellovibrionota_C; class UBA2361; order UBA2361; family OMII01; genus OMII01. The sequence continues at coordinate 2,373 of JBILFA010000018.1, forward strand.
ATACGGGAATTGCTCAGAAGAACCTTGGAGAACGGTATGAATCCCAGATCGTAGGCCGACACGATACTGAGCATCGACAACGAGATGTTTGTGGGTGACGTGCGCTCCGCTACAATGTCCTTCGGATGAACCTGAAGATTGTCAGGCATCAGGAAGTGGTACTCCTCCTTGATGAAATCATCAAAGAAATGCCATGTATCGAGTGCGACGTTGCGAAGGTATCGCTCTTGGGAGGATGTAATGTTCGAGGTGACGGCTTCGAGCGGTTTAGAGGTCTCGCGTGCAATCCAGGGCGATGACAACCACGCCAACACAACCGGCAGGGAGAATGCGAGGGTAGTGTGGTCGTGATAGCCCGCATAGGCAGCGGCAGCTACAGCAAGAGAAAGCGCGGGCAGAAAGAGTCGAAGGTAGTCCCGTTGTTCATTTCGACCGCGTCGCTCGGAGCGTTCGGCTGGCTCCCACTCGAGAAGGTGCCTGCGGCTCCAAGCAACTCTACACAAAGTTACGGATATCGCATGTACCATGAGGGCAGCTTGGTGTGGGAGGAAGCACACTGCACATGTGGCGCGGATAGAGTGTCTCCAAAGATCTCGACCGATGTCTCCGAGAAATCCACCGATTGAGACTCCGATGCTCGGAAGCGCGAATACGTTCGCCAGCCCGGTAAAGACAGGAAACGCGATAACCAGAAGGACGATAACCGTCCACACCAAAGGCCCACCTGGAAGAAAAAGCCATCCTCCGACGAGCGCGAGGAAGCATGCAAGAGGGAGAAGGCTTCGACGGAGATTGTCGATCATCTTCCACAATGAGAGCACAGAAAGAGGATTTTTTACCTTCCCATGAGCCGTTGGGACTGTACGCCTTAGCCACGGTAATAATTGCCAGTCTCCCCGAACCCAGCGGTGAAGGCGCTTCGAGTAGGCCATGTAGCGCGAGGGGAAATCGTCGTAGAGCTCGATGTCCGAGGCCAGACCGACCCGCGCAAAAGAGCCTTCGAAGAGATCGTGGCTGAGAAGAGTGTTATCCGGAACCCGAGCGTCCAACACGTCAACGAAGGCGTGCAGGTCGTAGATACCCTTACCGACGAAGGAACCTTCGGCGAACAGGTCCTGATATACGTCGGATACTACGTTGGTATAAGGATCCAGCCCTGCCTGTCCGGAAAACAGTTGAGAGAAAGAGGAACTCGTTGCCGATGTGAGAGAGATCGTAACGCGTGGCTGGATGAGTGCATACCCATCTACGACGCAGCGTGTCTTCGGATCGACAACCGCGCGATTCATAGGGTGTGCAATGGTAGCAACGAGCTTTTTAGCGACATCCCGCGAAAGTTGCGAGTCGCTATCGAGGGTAATCACATATCGAATGCCCTTGAGTTGCTCGGCATCTCCGGTGACGAGTTGCAAAGTGGTTTCTCCACGTCCGAGCAGGTAGCGATTGAGTTCCTCGATCTTTCCACGCTTGCGCTCCCAAGCCATCCAGACTCCTTCGCCTTGGTTCCAGATTCGCTTGCGGAAAAATACCGCGAATCGCTGGGGCCCGTCGGCGCAGTGAAGCTCGTTCAAGGCTTGGATCCCCTCCTTGGCCGCCTGAATGATATGTTCATCAGCAGGACTGTGTTCAGAGCGGGCATCCGGTAGATCCGCCATCAGAACAAACGTAAAGGCGGGGTCGTCGTTACCGAGAAAACGTACCTCGAGCCCATCGATAGCGCGCTGCACCGAGGCGGTGCTGCTGAAAATAGTGTGAACAGCGACGAGCGTTCTATTCTCCTGAGCGACAGGTCCTTCATGTGAGAGCTTAGGAAGTACGCGCGCCGGTACCCAGCGAGTCACGAGATATTGGACCAGGCTCGAAGCGAGTTCCGACATCGGCAAAACTGTGAGAATGAGGGTACATGCAATAAGACTCGCGCCTGCATGGGACCATTCGGCCAGTAAAAACACATACCCCATCAGCAGGGCTGAGATGACCGCGATCGAGCCGAGGTACGAAGCCACGGCGTGTTTACTGAGAAAACGGGCGAGGCGGGTGGAAAGAGAGGGCTGATAACCGATCTCTGCTTCAAGAGCTCCTCGTCCTTTGCCGATGAGAAAGTAGCCGACGTACTTCTGAACAAGTGCCTGATTCTCGTCGGTGGTGAGAGGGGTCGAGAGAGTAGACGCACAGGCGACGACAGCTTCCGCGATCTGAGAATCGGCCCTTTCGAGCTTTTTCGCGAGCTTCTCGATCTCGTGCCGCATGCGATCGCGAGTGAGAAAGTCGCATCGTGCGTGCAGATTCGCAGGATCGCGGCGCAGGGTGCGTTCTGCAAGGCTTACATCCTCGAACCACTCTCTCCAGTTCATCTGATCGATGGCTTTGAGCGAGAGGAGTGTGTTTCCGACGGAGATCTGCCGCGCTGCTTGGGCGTGATCCTCGGCACGCAGGAGGTCCTCGGGATCGAGACCGCGCTCACGTAGAGCTTCCTCCAGAAACTGAAGTGCCATGAAAGCTTTGCGCCCGCGACCGCGAAGTCGCTTGAGGAGTTCAAGCGCACCGTGCGGGAGGAAACTGTCGCGCTCGGTGATGCGATGCGCCAGCTCCACCATAATCTCCGTTCCGGTTCGAGAGTCGTCTCCGAGCACCTCGTTCACCAACGAGAAAACATCTCTTCGTGCCAGCAGCTCCTTCTCCGCCTCGCGCGTAAGGCGCCTAAGGTTTTCCAGCAGAGCAAAGCGGAGCATGATCGGGAATGCCCACAGCTCACCGGAAGAGAGCTCGAGTCGTTGTTGATACGCGGAGATAAAGAATCCTGCTAACCCGGGGTCTACGACTGCATCGGTATGAACGATGAACTCCAAGGCAAGGTGGTACACCCGAGGAAAACCCTTGAATGGTCCCTCTCGGAATTGAGGAAGGGTGCGGTAAAATCCGCGCGGAAGGTACTTCTTGATAGCTGCGGCATGGCGCTCTACCACGTGGTAGTTGTCGAGAAGCCACTCAGCCCCCGCGGTCAGCGCTTCGCCATTGTGAGACGCTTCGGCGAGTCGGTGGTACACCCGACGTAAGGTTTCTCGATTGCTGCGATAATTCGAGAGAAGGTTGGTGCTGCGACTTACTCCAAAGGTGCCTTGATGCTGCTCGGCCAGGCGTTGGGCGAGGTCCCCGAGAGCCTCACGCGAGAGCACCTCGGCGCGCCACGGTACTTCAGGCATCGCCTTACTAGCGGCGGGAAGAACCGATCTTACTAGTGTATTCAGAGAGGAGGGGAGTCGCTTTAGTATCATGCGGAAAGGGTCTGTCACTCTGCCAAGCCTTCGGTGATAAACGTGAAACTCCTCCGCCGTTGGTACTTCGACGAATCGAGACTGTTCAAGGGAGCGGATAGGATGGCAGAATTATACACAAGGGGCGAGCTTCCCGTCATCAGAGTGCGGCGTTTTTTCAAATAATCTTTACGGCTTATCGGTCCACGCTGGAGATTTCCCTTGGCCTGAGAGAAGGCGCTCGAGATGAACCGTTCTAAGGGTTCCAAAGGCCCCCTTGTCGAGATCCGCCACCGCTACGCTTTGGCGCCATTGAATAGCCTTAGAAAGGGCGTGGTTGAAGTATCTGTTGACGAGGATAAGCCTGAGGTGGTCCTGCAGGTCAGGCGTAAGGGGGTTGATTTCGAGCAGGGCCAGGACGGCGGCGTAGCGAATCGAGGGGGTGCGCTTCTCTCGAAGGTGCCAAATCTTGGAGACGATGGGAATTGCCTGAGAGCCTAGAGCCGCTCCAACCCGGCATGCCCCGGCAGTCTTCCCTGCGGAACTGCTCTCGAGGGCGGGGCCGACTTCGGCGAGTACGATGGACGGCGGTAAGAGCCTTATCACCGGCAACTCTTTGGTAATGTTGTCGCCTTCCCCCGCGCGTTCGATAGTGGTCTGGATGAAATCCTTCCAGTTATATTCAGTGTCCCCGATGCGAGCCAACGCAGTTCGAGCTTCTGTTGTAAGTTCTTCACCACCGAGGGTCGAATCAGATGCCAGCGCTCTAATAGAGGCCAGCACATCGGGCGAGTCTGAGCTTCTAACGATGCGCAGGGCCTGTCCACGTACGGCAGAGTCACCCTTGGATAGCGCCCATCCAAGAAGGAGAGAGCGAAGCTCGTCTGAGATAGCGTTGGTGCTGCTATACTCTAGCAGTAAGGGGATCGTTTCGACTGGAGTCAGACCTGACTCTAAATCTCCTCGTAATCGGTCCTTAGTGGGTATGGCGAGATGCGGTGCACCGGTGAGCAGTACTCGAAACGATGCAGTGGGAATTCTCGAAGCACAGATGCGCACCGTGTTCTCCAGTGCAGAGCGAGAAGTAGGCGGGACGTCTTGGCGAGTCAGAAGCGGCAACACACCCTCAGGCGTGAGCGCCAAAGGTTCGCAGCGCTCGTCTGTGAACAGGGTACTGAGCTCTGCAAGCTCCTGCTTCGAAATGGAGCCGTTCGCCTCTAAGAGGCTCAGTGCCGTTAGTCGAGCGTTTCCGGATAGCTTTGGTAGTATCTTCCGCACAGCAGGCGGCAGCGCGACTTTGTAAGACGAAAGAATCGGGCGAAGCTCGCTATACAGCGCGGGGATACGCAGAAATTCGACCATCTGAGGCAGCGATCTCTTGTCTGCTGTCTTACGGGTGCCAAGCACCTGCAAAATCTTGCGGGAGCGCTCAAGATGGTCTGCCGAAATAAAGGCTATCAGATGTCCCGGGGCGACTTGGGTCTTTTCCGCCACTTTCAAAGCAGCATCGACGTCCTGATCGCTCTGAAGAGCTGCGTCAATTGCTGCGGCCAATTTGGTATTGTCCTTAGGAGGCTCGTGTTCACTCAGCGTCGTAAAGATCATGCGACGGAGTGAGGAGACCTCGGGCGAAGAATTACCTCTGTCCGAGACGAGCTGCACGTACGTAGTAAGCGCTTCTGTCCGTCGCTCGTGGAAAAGAGCCAGTAGAGGAATGGCTTCGGCCTGATGCGGCCCGGGACGGATCGCTAGACCTCGTAAATGAGAGAATATCGAATTTCTAACCTCCTGTTCAAGAAGTGGGAGGGCGCTTGGCAAGAGCTTCATCCCTCGCTCTACATCCGGCTGTTGAGCCGACAGCACTAGTGCAGGAACAGCACGAGCCATCGCTTGTGATGATGCAACGAGACATCGAAGTGAGTCGAAGTCGAGGTGTGCGCTGTGGATCAAACCCGATGATGGAGCGATAATAAGAGCTACGTCTGAGCTCAGTTTTCCCAGAGAGATACAGGCTCTACCAAGCAGAGGGGTAAATATCTCTGAGCTGTCGACCCCAACTGCTAGAGTGGCGAAGTCTCGTAAAAAAGCATGGAGGGCATCTCGAGAGGGAAAGGGTAGCTTTTGTGCCAGTTGAACCGCCTCGCTCTTGGGCAGGGAAGGGGCAAGCTCTATAAACGATCTCATGGCTCGGCTACCATCAGGGTCAGCGACTCGTAAAAACTGACGGAGAGCTTCCTGTGCTGATTCCGAGGCGGAAGAGAAGTAACGCAGTATCCGCGGCAATGCGATTACAAGATATTCCGTGAGGATGTTCTGCGCCACCAAAGGTCGTGTGCCTACCAGATGAGGAACTATTGCATCGAGTTCCGGGTCGGAAGGACTTAGACCGCTGTTGTGAGCCTGCTCAGCGATGTCTGCGATCGTTTCCTCGAGGGCTACGGCGATCTCGTCGCTCAAGCTCTGATCATGGTAGACCGTTGCAAGTGAGGAAAGGGACCCAAGCGCGGCTTTGCCCGCCATGGAAAGGATCTCGAGAGCACAACGTTTGGCCTTGAGTTCCCGTTTTGCATCCACCGTTTGCCACAAACCGCTGGTCGAGAGATCCGGCCCCTTGGGCGCGCCCGGTACTGCCACATCACTCCCTTTAGAAGTGCCGGGCAACATGACGAATGCTTCCGGCACGTCAGGAGCTTGAGCGTTGAGCGCCACGACTCGGCTCAAGTAATCGAAGAGGGGGTAGCGCGACGGTTCAGCTAGAGCTGTAAATTCCCTCTTGGCCCGATCGCAATCCTCGAAGATCGCCTCTTTGATCCTCTCTTGGGCAGAGGCGAGCGACCCGGTCGCACAGAACCCGGTCGCACAGAGTAGTACAACAATGGCTCGGATCCTCAGCGATACTGCCATGTGCCATCTCCGGTAAGTTCGAGTACGTGCTCGTGGTACGCTTTGAGGTCTTGGGCATTGCCGGTGGTTACATAGCGCTCGACAACACTAGGAAGGGCGTCGTACAGCTCCCGTTCGATCGATGAATCGATCGCTGTTGTCGCCTCGTCGAGAAAAACGATCTTGGGTTTGATGAGGAATATTCGCGCGAAGGCGAGCCGCTGTTGTTCTCCGGTACCGAGGATGTTCGGCCAATCGAGGATCGCGTCCAATCCTCCAACTCGGTGAGACATCTCAGTGAGCTTGACCCTCTCTAGAACCTCAAAGAGCTCTCGATCGAGTATACCTTTACGCTTCGCACCATAGGTCAGCTGCGAACGCAGTGAGCCGAGAATCATGTAGGGTCTTTGGGGAATGAAGAGAGCACCATCGAGATCGGGGCGTATAATCTGTCCTGATCCCGTATCCCACAGCCCGGCGATAACTCGCAAAATGGAGCTCTTGCCGCTTCCGCTGGGGCCGGAGAGCAGCAAAGATCTACCGTGAAAAGAGAATGTGAGGTTGCGAATGAGGGCTTGCTCTCTGCGAGGTGTCCAGATCGTTACAGCTTTTAGTTCGAGATGATCTCCCTTCCTTACAGTAACCCGCTCTCCGACTGAAAGCGGCTCACCACTTCGGTCCATCGCTTCACAAAAAGAACCGAGACGATTGGTGACGGCAGCGAATACACTGAGATCGAAGAATTTGTTCACGACGATTGAGAGCGCCGCAGTGACCACACCAAAAGCGCCACCAGCCTGATACACCACCCCCAACTCTATCTCTCCATTGAAGAACAACGGGGCTACCAAGATTGTTGGAAGGATCGGCAGAAGATAATTGTAGCCCTCTGTGAAGAACTTCAAATTACGATTCCAGTTGATTACCTTCAAAGCATTGTCCAAAGCTATCTTCAGACGTTGGCGGGTGCGAGTGAACTCCCGCGTCTCGTTTCCGTAAAATGCGATCGATTCCGCGCTATCACGCACATTGATGAGCTTGTAACGGTAGTCCGCCTCTTTTTTGAATTGCAGAAAGTTCAGTCCCACCAATGGACGACCGAGAAAGTACGTGACGATCGAGCCAAGAAGCGCATACAGGGCAGCGGCGACAACCAGGATCCACGAAATCGACCACAGAACATATACATAGAGACAGAGCTGTACAGAGGAATTGAACAGGATCAGCGCAAACATCAGAGTTTGGCTGCAAAATGAACGCACATCCTCTTCGATACGCTGATCCGGGTTGTCGATCTCGCCGCGTAGGTTGAGGTTGTAGTAAACTCGATTCGAGAAATAGCGATCGAGGATGTGATGGCTGAGCCAACGCCGCCATAGCAGGCCAAGCCGTTGTTCTGTGTACATGTAGGACACAGCAAAGGGTATGGCCAGCATAAAGGCGAGGATGTAGAGCCACATCTTCTCGAAGAACTGGTCGGAGTTCTTGAGGCTTAGAGCCGTCATGAAGTCGCGGCTGATATAACTCATCCCCGCCCCGATACTATTCAGGGTGAGCGAGAGCCCCAGCAGCAGGGCGACGAGTCCCCACACTTTCCACTTCGACTCTGACTTGAAGAAGGGTGCCGCGAGGGTGACAAACCGCCTGATGACGTTCCGATCGATTTGCGCCATAAGCTATGAAGTTGAGTCGCCGCTTACCACCGTGCGCTCGTAATCCGCCCATGCTGCCGAAAAAGCCTTGCCCGCCGCGCGCAGCTCAGGGAAGGAGCCGACCTCCTCTACTCGCCCATCCTTGATGTATATTATTCGATCAAACATCGGGACGAGCGCCAGGCGGTGACACGCAGTTATGACTGTGAGGTCGGAAAAAGTGTGAAGAATTCCCGCGAAGATCTGTTTCTCGGTAAGGGGATCGAGGCTCGAGGTCGGCTCGTCGAGCAGTAAGATGTCTTTACCGGGCACTCGAAGAATTCCCCGAGCCAACGCCAACCGTTGTCGCTCGCCGACAGAGATGTTCAGTCCAGCTTCTTCGAGAGTACTCTCCCATCCGTTGGTAAGCTTCTCGAGAAGGTGATCGATTCGACATATCTCGATCGCCTTCTGAAGCTGGTCGCCTGTGAAATCCTGTCCGAAGCTCAGATTGTAGCGCACTGTTTCGGAGAAGATCTCGGGTTCTTGCGGTACGAGAATGCTGACCCCGGCTACGTCGTCGATGGAGTATCGCTCTCCCGGCGCGCCGTGGACAACGCCTTTTTGAACAGCCAGCATTCCAGCTAGGACCTTGAGAAGGGTCGATTTTCCCCCGCCGCTCGGACCCACCAGCGCTATCTTCTCTCCGCGACGTATGTCGAGCTCGACGGAACAGAGATTTGCAATCTCCCCACCGTAGGAAAACTCGACCTCTTTCAATTCCAGTGTGTCCCAGTCACGCGGAATTCGGCTGGTGCGAGTAGCGATGCGCAGCTCCTGCGACTCAGAGAGAAATGAAGATGCGTCGTCGTATGCGATCGAGGATTCGATGACGGCACCGTAGTAGCCGGTGAAGGACGAGATCGCGCCGAAAATTCTATCGAGGTAATTGAGGAGTACATAGACCTGAGCCACTTCGAATGCTTGGCCGAGGGTTGTATGATTCTGAAAATAGATGAAAAGCGAAGCTCCCATGACGAGGCTGTAGCCGACGGCGATAGTTCCCCATTTGAGCTCCTGATACTTCCAGATCTTTCTACACAGTCGGAATCCTTCTGATCGCTGTTGCGTCAGGTAGTCGTTGGCAGGTTTCTCGAGGCGTAGAGTTTTGACAGTAATGATGTTCGAAAGGTAATCGACACAGGTTCGGTTGAGTCTATCGTAGAAACGATTGTTTTTGCGGATGTTCTTCGTAAGTCGCGCATTGAATAGGATCATCACCATCACCGTGACGAAGCCCATGAGAAGAACGGTGAGAGCGACCTCGAAGTCCAGCGCGAAGATGGCAATGGTTGCAAAGAGGAACTTTACGATGCCGTCAATGATTTGCCAGATGTAGTTGTTAATGACCTGTTCGATAGCGCCGACAGACCGGTGTAAGCGGCTCAAATTTTCACCGGAATGGTGGTGCACGTGCCATTTCAGCGGGAAGCTCAAGAGTGCTCCAAAAACCTCCTCCAGTTTCCTGAATCGTGCGGAGTAGGCGGCCGTTCCTTGGAGGTAGCGGGCTATGTGGTGCGATGTGGCAAACACCATCCGCAAGATAACGTAAGCTCCGATCCCTTTGAGTCCCTCTTGAAACGCTTCGGGAGTAACCCCGCTTTTTACGAATACTCCAAGCGTCCAGCCGATCGCCCATGGGATCAAAAGCTCTACTGAGTACGCAAAGAGCGAAAGAAAGATGAAGCCGAAGAAGCGGACTCTATCGCCAGCGGTCGCTTGCCATGTGGCGCGAGTCAGAACCAGGATCGATGACAGGGTCGTAGAAGTGGAGGGTGTGTTCATAGCTGGAATCCAGCAACTCCCAAAAAATTCCAGTGAGTTATACCAGAAGATATGATACCTGTCTTGCCCTGGGGAGGGGTGGTGATGGAACGATGTTTGTGCCTCTTCGCTCCTCTTTGCTACAGTTCGATGCGATAGCGGCGTTGCTCGTTGTAGAAAGCTTCGAAACGAAGGTTGGTCATTAGGGCTGGTACCCCTGAGGAGGCCAAGGGGTCTCGTCATCCGTCACGTCCTGTTGAATGCGAGTTGTTAGGCTTGCGCTTAAGGGAAGTGAGGTGGGGGCCTTGGATCGTCTACCTTGACGAAGGATTCCCCGATGAATCTTCCTGATTCAGATTACCTTTGGTCAGAATGAGAACCAGAATCCCCTTCCGCCGATTGAACCGCGTCCGCTCAGAGGGTTCACTCTCAAAACTACGCCACCGGGTCTGCCGACAGTGATGTTTGGGACACCGACCGGCCGGAATCGCTGTGGTCTATAGTTCGGTCTCCCATGACGATAAGACTGTTGAGGGTAGTAGCGTTGCCCATGCGTTCGGCCATGCGGCTGCGCCATCGCGACCGTTCCACTGAGCAACACCAGCGCCACCACCAACAGCCTCAAACAACGAACGTTCATCTCTGTTCTCCTGAATCCAAAGTTCCAAAACTATCTCCACAACGCATGTCGCGGAGCGACCTTCTGAACGTACGCTCAAAGGTCTCACTACAATGCAATTCTATCTAATTCGAACAGGTTGAGACTGTAGTGAGACCTCCGATACGCATAGATTCGAACAGAATTCCCTAAAACCTTTCTACGAATCCAAGGCTACCCATATGTGCACTCCATCGCTGGAGCTGTGTGATAAGCCGGAAAATATCACGTTTCGGCCTTAGTAGTGAATAAAGAGTCGTGTTGTTAAACCAAAAAATGGGCTCTCTTTGTTCAGTAAGGTTCGGTTCTCTGCTAAGCTCCAGCTCGGTGTTTGGCCGTTTAAGGGCCGTCTTACCGTGCAATAGCAGTAAGAGGGACGTCGTTTCGTAAGTTCGCGCGTAGTCAAATGAGCCACTGAGTGGCACTGCGCGGCGAACATGCTTAGTGCTGGTGATGGAGTTTTCGTGAGTACGATTGTTTCAGGGTATACCCAATTTCGACGTGTCTTTTTTGCAGTAGCTGCCTTAGTGGCGGTAGGCGCAGCAAGCACTGTGAGTGCTCAGGCTCGCTTTGGAGTTCCCTTGTGCTCGCACTGCTGTAGCAACCCATGGCCGTACCTCTCGGGCTCGGTAGAACAGGCGCAGGAGCTAGCAATACAGTGCGACACGATCAAAGTGGTCGTATGTGATTACACGGAAGGTCTCCACTCCGTAACTGTGAGAGCTGATAGCGCCTCGGGAACGGTGTTGTTTCAGCAGCAGTTTTACCTTCCTCCACCGCCGAACGGTATATGCGGGAGTCCATCCTGCATGAATTTCTCCTTTCAGCTTCCTACTTGGGTGGTGGCAAATGATCGTAGTATCTACGTCAACGCGACATCGCCGAATCCTTACATCAGTCAGGGAGCTTTGCCAGCGCGTCTTACGGGTACGTCGCCACTGCTGTTCGACGCGTGTCCGCAGCCTACTCCAACTCCGACGCGTACACCAACGAAGACAGCTACACCGACAAAGACGCCCACTCGTACGCCGACGCCTGTGTGCACCAACACCCCCACGCCAATCTGCACCAGGACACCGACTCCTCAGCCGACAGCGACACCGTCACCAACACCGTCACCAACACCGTTACCGACGCTGACACCGACGCCGGCGACGGTGACCTTTGCGCTCACCCCGATCGCCGAGTGTGTGGAACGGAACCAGAACGGAAGTTACACGGCGCGGTTCGGTTATCGGAACGCGGCAAACAACGCTGTAGCTGTTGCAGTGGGCTCTTTTAATGGATTCTTGCCAGCGCCCGAAGATCGCGGACAACCGGAGATCTTCAATCCAGGTCTCTCAACCAATGTGTTCTCGACGGTCTTTCCTGCCGGGTCGTCGCTGGCCTGGAGGTTAGGAAATGCAGTGGTGGAGGCTTCTGAAAATTTAACGAGGTGTTCAGCGCCGGTTTGCCAAGAGGTGCCGATCGGAGAGATCCAGACCTTCCTGGATACTAACGCCCTCAAGCAGGACGCGAACGTAAAGCAGTTTGTACGACGCATCAAACGGAATGCGGGAAATAATAAGTCCCTCATAGCGCTTGCGGACTCACTCAAGCGTCAATCTGCGACCCTGTATCAACTTCAGTGGGAAGGCGTATGGACGAAGTTCTCTTCTACTATCGTCTCCTGTGTAGGGGTTGGATGTGTCCAGACCGATCAGCAGGACAATATCGATACCGTTATCAGTCGCTCCGCAGAGCACCTCGGGCTCAGCTCCAGGGCCGCAAACGCGCTGAAGAAAGCGCGTGGCGGTAGGTTGGAGCGAGAAGACAAGCGGCTCCTTAGCAATGCTCAGAAGCTTCACAAGGAGAATAAGCTCAAAGCAGAGGAGATCCCTCGGTTCGAGAGTCAGTGCTCTTGAGCTAAGGAAGAGGCCGAAAACTTCAGCTCGATTGTCGAGGGCGGTACATACGTGCTAGCACCCTTGTGATGAAGCGTAGTAAATCTCATCTCGGGCTAGGGCACCCTGGTGTGTTCAACACAAGCAATATGTGCCCAAGGGTGCTCTGCCTCGCGGCTTTGGCGCTTGGCGCATGTTCCGTCCAGCAGCCAGCAGAAAAAATCCATAGCTTGTCTCAATGCCCCGTTCTGATCGCTCACCGTGGTGGGGGGCGCGAAGTCGGTCTGCCGGACAACTCCCTAACCGCGATCGACGCTGGTGTCTCTGATGCTCTCGACAGTATGGAGGTAGATGTTCGTTGGAGCTCTGACGGGAGGGCTTTCTTGTTTCACGACAAACGGCTCAGAGGAGATCCTTGGGGCGTGACACAAGAGCTCGCCGGTCGGGAGTTTTCCAGTCTAACCGGGGCTCAGCTCGAGAGGATATGCACTACTGAAGAGCAACGGAACTGCTTGCCGCCGCTGTCAGCAGTGCTTGGCGTTATGGGTGATGCCTCTGCGGGCGAGCTACAACTTGACCTCAAGGATTCTCCAAATCGGAGACAGATCGAAGAGCTCCTCTCGGACCTAGGGCAGCGCAATCTTATTGGACGAGTGGCTATTTTCTGCGATCCAATCTCGGAGTGTGAGCTTGTACGTGATATTTCACCGCACATTCGAGTGATGGCTCGGGTTCATGACGAGGGGGATCTCAAAGAGTTAATGCCTCGACCGCCGTGGGCCGTTCAGGTTGATGAGGATATGTTGAGCCACCCGCTGCTGAGCGATCTGCGCATGAGAGGTGTGCTCGTCATGGTCAAGACCCTCGATGATGCATCAGATACGCCACAGCATTGGAATTCCTTACGACAGCAAGGGGTGGATAGGATCCTAACGGATCGGCCGCGTGCGGCCCGCTCCGCTCTCTGCGCCGAGTGAGATTATTTCGGTGATGGGCGTAGCGTATGAAAAACGCAGAGAGTTGTCATTACGATCAGGATGTTTGCCATGAAGAGATGCGACATTTTGAGCCAAGTAGGGGCCAGCGTGAGAAGCGTGCAGACGCCGACCAGAACTGCCGCTCCCAGCGCCAGGCTCAATCGGCCGAACATCGCTCGTGCCAAAGGTGATGGCGCGTTGTCTCTCAGTTTCTCGAGTACTACATAGAGGGCGAGGGGGCCTAGTAATGCCAAGAGGGGATGCAGAGCCCTCAAGCGAACCGCCAAATGGGAGTCTGCAGAGAGATCTTTGGCAAAGCCCGCTACGATAGAGCTCGATGGCGCCAGATGCGCCCCGAGTGCGGCAACTGCACCGGTCGTAAGGAGGGTAAGGAGTGTAGCAACAAGGATAGTGAGGAGCCGGCGCATGAGGGGAGGGAGGTCGGCGCGCGGAATGTGGCCATACTTTACGGCTTCTGCTGTCATCACCGCGCACCCTAGTAAAAACGCCGTGTTTACGAGGTGCAAGGGCATAACGACTACCCGTGCCAGGGCTACGCTCTCATTTACCAGCCCCATCGTTACAAGCTGTCTGCCGATCAGTGCCTCGGTGATAGTAAACAACACGGTCAGCACACTCCAGGTTCGGGCCGGATGGGGGCCGCTGAATACACGCCTCATAAGAAAAATCTGCAGAATTACCAAGATTCCGTAGAGGCCGGTTGATAACCGATGTGAAAATTCGACCCATGTCTTTGCTCGTGCTTGAAGCGGTACCAGCTGACCGTTGCACAGTGGCCAGTGATCCCCGCAGCCGTCTCCCGACCCCGAGATGCGAACCCAAGCTCCCCACACCACTATTAAAATGGTGTACGCCACCACAGCCCACGCAAAGGTGTAGAGCACGGAGTTCGATTGGGAGGAGAAGCGATTCACTTTCATTGTGGTCAGCCGGAAAGTACCACAGGGCGCAACGCAGTGAAACCGATCAGGCGGAGGCTATCGGGGAGGTCTTTTACGATCTAGAATCAGGCTATTGCGTCAAACAATTGAGAGTAACTATATGGCCTCAGTAAACTCCCAAGCTCATCCGCTAGGGAAAGAGCTCCTCATCGAGGGGCTGATAATGTTGCTTGCCGTAACGAGTTTCTATTTCCTGACTATCTGCCCGACTATCGGATTCGGTGACACTGCGCTGATTATCGACTCGATGATGCGAGCGCACCTCAACTCTCACGTGAACAATCATCCGCTGAGTGTTGGCCTCGGATATCTCTTCACGAGAGTGCCTTTCGCGACGATCGCCTATCGAGCGAACCTCATGTCAGTAGTCTTCGGGGCCTTCACGGTTGTACTCCTGTTTGTGTGTTTCCGGGTTCAAGGCGTTTCGCGGCTCGTTGCCATAGCGGGCGCTGCCGCGGCTGCGATCTCGCATTCGTTGTGGTGGCACAGCACCATCGTCGAGAATTATGCAGTCTCAGCCACACTCATTGCGGGGTGTTATCTCCTTTTGACCCTCTTTGAGCTTTCGTCCAACAGGCGTTTTCTGTACGGAGCGTGCGTGGTTGCAGGATTGAGTATCTTCAATCATGTGCAGAACGGGTTTCTCTGTCTCGGAGTTGCAGTTGTCGGATTTGTGGCCCTCTACAGAGCAGTAGATCGTATCAAGGCGCTGTTCCTCTGTGCGATCTGCGCATGTATAGGGCTTCTTCCGTGGGTGTATCTGGTATTGAGGGATTCCTCCTCTCTAGGGCTTAGTGGGGCGCTCGAGAGCGCCTTCCTCGGAAAGTTCAAGGACACTTTCTTCTCGGAGTCGATCGGAACAGCCGTATATGAAGTTGCATATCTGCTGTGGTGGCAATCTCCGCTCGGTGTCATGTCGGTGGGCGCGCTTCTGGGCGTACTATGGTATGTACGACGATTCGGCGCCTCTGCCGTGTTCCTTGGAATGACGACTCATATTGTGATGACTGTGGGTGTGTTTGCCGGATACGCCACCTGGGACAGATTCGCCTTTCTTTTGGCGGGCTTTATCGGGTTGCACTATTTCGCGGGTTTGGGTTTAGGAGCTCTTGCGGGATTTCTGGGCAAGCCGCGGGGTACAGCGCTGGTACTGATCTGGATGTGTCTCGCGCTTGTGGTTGGACCGACGTTGTACGGTAGTGTGGTGTCGTCGGCTCGAGACCCGCTCAGTGTGTGGAGGAGTCGCTATGCTGGCGGCTATTCCGCGCATCTGTACAATCAAGCCGAGTATGTGGTGAATCCAAACAAACGGGGCTATCGAGAAGTCGAAACCTTTGCCGAGTTGCTGTTCGATAAGCTCCCTCCTAATTCTTTTTTTCTCGATGATGATTCTCGCTCCTACTATCCGCTCGCTGAATACTTTCAGCGTTACTACAATAAACGCACGGATATCTCCTTTTTGCTTGTGAACTCATGGGGTTTCTCGGGGTGGGGGTTGAGCTCTGATAGTTTGTCGACGCTCGTCGAACGCGCGTATTACCTCGATAAACCCTTCTTTGTGGCGTCGACCGGTGTCCCGTACCATACGTTTTTCAACTCCATACGAACGCGAATTCCGGTTCAATTCGAGCGGTTTCCCCTGAGTGAGGACCGTTGGGTATATCGGCTGGTGACGGCTCATACAGGTGGGCGGCAGACCGCACTCAAAACACTCATGGAGAAGGGAGTATTCAAACCGATGGTCGTGCGAGGTGCTCGTGGAGAGGTAGATCTCACGGTGGCGAACGTGTCTTTCAGCGCCTCCAGCGGTATACAGATGCAAAAGATGGATACGTTCGGATCGACGTGGTTGATGGATGATCAACTCTTTGTTCCGGCGACAAACTCCGGTTCTGAACTCGAGTTCGTTGTTAAGAGCGATGGAGACCGCAAGGACAAGATCGCTCTGTTTCTCACAAAGGCTCCCGATTTCGGAGACGTGCGCATATCGGTAGATGACAAGATCGTAGGTGAATTTAGCCTCTATTCCACGTACGTCGAACGGACGCGGATCGACCTCGGCGAGCTCGGATTGAGCCCTACTGGAAATCTCTTCTCGTTGAAGGTGATAGGTAAGTCCAGCGCTTCAGATGGATACAAGATGGGTATCGACAGCGTGCTGTTCGAATGAGCTTCCTAGGAAAGGGGCCAAAGACCGATAGGGTAGAGTAGCCGAAATGCTCCTGTGCCGAGACCGGCTACGAGCACAGCCTCAGCAAAGGAGCTCAATTTTCTTACGTACCTAGGTAGAAGACGCTGGAACCACTAAAACAGGTTTCGGCGAGTGTCGGATAACTTGTTCAGCGACACTGCCGAGGAACGCTCGAGCAATGCCGGAGCGTCCGTGCGACGCTATGACAACCAGGTCGATCGGATTGTTCTTTATGAAATCGACGATCGTATTCTGTACGGCGTTCGGAGCCTCTTCAATGCGCTGCTCCACTGTCTGCGAAGCAAAGTGCTCCGCTACATGTGCCTTGAGATCGGTAATGGCTCTTTCCTTGACCGCTGTCAGTGCTTCGGGCACGTATGTCACCGGCATGTCGAATGCACCCCCAACACCGAATTGAATCGAGGTGTCTATGCAGCACAGCACGGTTATCGTGGCGCCGTAGGCTTTTGCGAGGGCTTTCGCATACGGATAGGCCTTGGCAGAGTCGGGCGAGAGGTCGGTTGTTACAAGGATATTTTTAGGCTGAATCTCTACCATGGTAGTCCTTTTGAAGCTGATGTTTCGTTACTGTCTAACGCGCGATGAATGCCTTGTTCGGTGAAAAACGTATCCCGCTCCGCACTAGTAAGACACCGCAGTAGTAGCCAAGCTATCGAATCTACCGCAGGAGATTCCGGCTACCGTCCCGCTAGCTATATCATACTCACATTTGTAGTCACGAGCGCCACACTGAGCGCGTGAGAGCCGTCAGTATCCGCGCCGGTAGTTCGCGTGACCTTGATTAAACCCAGCCTCATTCATTTTTCAAAAATGAATGAGGCTAGGTTAATTCTATCTGAAAAGCGTGCATAGCGCTCAAGCCGCAGCTCTTGCTCCCGTGATTTGCGTTCCTGTTTGGTTAAAAGTCGCCTCACACGTCAATGGTCCTACGTTTATCAACGTCTAGATAGCCCCTTCCTGCAGACCGTGTGTTTTTTGTCTTTTGCGGCGCAACTTGGAGCCTCGTTGCCTTCATTGGGCCAAGATTGCGCTCGCCCTGCTATAGCGAGTGATTTTTTTCAAAAATCACTCGCGCAGGGTTTATCTCATCCTACCCAGTTCGAGCTTCGCCTCTTTCGGCAGGGCCAGCCACGAGCGTTTGGAGAACTTGGAAACAGAGACCATCGCCTGAAAGAGCGGGTCCGTCTCACTCAACGTACTGATCTCTCCAGTATCGAGCTGCACCATTATCGACTGTCGAGTGTCTCCCGCATGCACATCTGCTGTAGATGTCTCATGCAGATAGTAACGTGGCTCGAAGCCCAGTTTCTCAAGGCACGCTTTGACCGAATCGGTAGATAGATCTCGTTTGTGTTGTTCGTCGATGCGGATAGTCTTGAAAAGTCGGCGATGAAGGATTCGGTCACTAAGATCGCTCAGTATCGGGTCGGATCCCCGAGCCCAGCGCATCAAGTGGTAGCGCCACCACGACTCGCGCATTTGAAACATGGTGTCGAGGGACAAGTCGACGGCATTCGCTACAGAGAGGACGCTCCTCATTACCTCGTCCGCGAACTCGAGATTGGCACCGAGATCTCTCGCACGTTGAGCAACGGCTTTGTTGAGCATGTCCGAAGCAAGGAGTACTCGATGCTGGTATACTTGTCGGTACATGGCGTGTCGAGAAACCATGAAATGCATCATGGCGTCGAGCCGGTTTTCCATCAGGGCGAGCTGCTTGTTTTCAGTTATCAAGATCGAGTCAACGAGGGCAGGGATGTTGTAGGTGCCGTAACTGACTCCGGCGAGGATGCTGTCGACAGCAGACCAGTTGCCTCGGTCGACATTCCATCCACCGCCCGAAATGATCTGCCATGTCCATGCAGGGACGCACTCTGACTCATCAAGGATGTCGAGGACGTTTTGTCTGAGCTCCGTTGAGTAATTGTCCAGGAGCGAACGGATCTCCGTATCTTCGTTGATCACAACGTGTGCGAGAGCTTCGTGGCAATCGACTTGACCTGGGAACCAGGTTTTGAAAGCAGTATGCGATCCGGGGGCCAGATGGCCTACATCGTGCAGCAGCGCGGCCGCTAAGATAGCAGGCCTCCAGAGCTCGACGTCGTGGGGATGTCGGTCGGCGAGTTTTCGGAGCGCAAGTTTAGCAAGGTATGCGACACCGAGGCAGTGACCGAAGCGCGAGTGTTCGGAGAACATGTAGACCAGGCGCGTATTGGCGGTCTGGCTGATATCTCGTAATCGCTGGAACCAACGACTGTCGATCAGGTCAAGTACCAACTTTTCTGCCGGATCCACGGTCGAAAAAGAGATTGACTGGTGGACAACATCGGCGAAAGAAATGTCACTCATACGACGTGTTCTCTAGATGTAGTAAGATCGGGAATCGAATGTTGTGATATCACATGAATTCCGAAGCTCGGAAGCCCCGCCAGTGCGCGTGGAGTTGCGGTCAAGAGCTCGATTCGCGTGACACCTAGATCTCTCAGAATCTGTGCGCCCACCCCATATTCGCGCATCATCGCTGGAGCCGCACCGTGAGCGACGTCCGATACCTCCAGTGATTGGACGTTGTAGCTCTTATCGTCAATGAAGGGGCGTCTCAGATACAAAAATACCCCGCGATTGCGATCTCCTATAGCTCGCAAAGCATTTTGGAGGTGTAGCCTCGAGCTTGGTGCGGGTCCCCCAAAGACGTCTGTAACAGTGCTTTCCGCTTGCACTCGTACCAGAACGGGCTCATCCCCGCGGACGTCTCCCTTGACGAGCGCTATGTGCTCTACGTCATGAATGCGTGAGCGATACACGATCGCCTGCACTTCCCCGGCAAGTGTTGTCGGGAGGCGCGCCTCTGCTACTCGGGTCACGAGTGGCTCGCACTCCAACCGATGTGCAATCAGTTCTGTCAAAGAGACTACCGGTATGGTGTGTGTATCCCCGAATGCTCGAGCTGCGGCCGCTCCCATGATCTCTCCGTGTTGATCGAGAAGGTCTACGAAGAGCGCGGCATCGGTGAAGCCTGCTAGTCGGGCGAGGTCTACTGCGCCTTCGGGAATAGCCAATTTGACGAGCACCCCCCCTTCGCGAGTTTCAACCGGGAAGATATGCCCCGGTTTGACAAGCGCGCGCGGCTGAGGGCTCTCGGCTCCCAGAATGGAGACCGTGAGAGCTCGGTCGGCGGCGCTGATACCCGTAGTGATTCCTTCGCGAGCCTCAACCGAGGTGTACTGTGGCATGAGCGGAGATGCAGCCGGGTGTTTTTCTCCAACGCTTGGTCGGGTCATGCTGTGGAGTAGGAAGGCGGAGGCTCTATCCGGCGATAGAGCTACGAAGGTGAGTCCACCTGAAAGCTGCAATAACCGATTGACTTCGACGCTCTGTGCGTTCAACGCCGGGGCAACCAGAGCCGCCCTGGAGCTGCCCGCATCATCGATCAGAATTATCAGTCGATGTTGTGCAAAAAGAGAGATGAAACGCGGTATTTCGGGCATGCCGCAATTACATCAAAATTTAAGTCTAGTGTCACTTTTGCAGAAAGAAGTTCCAGTTCGAGTAACGATGAGAAGAATGCTGTTTTAAGGTGATCGTAAGAGCAGCTCGCCCGCGCCCACTAAGCCATTGATCTTTTAAGGATTATTTTCGTCCGTGAGATATCGTTTAAGGTTTGGAGAGTGAGAGTCGAAGATAGTACTAGTTCAAGGGAGTTCACTTAGTTGTTCTTCAGTTGTTCAGTAAGAAGTAGTCAGGTTGTATCGACATGGAAACTGAAATAATCGAAACAGAGCACTCCGATCTTCAGGAGATGGATAAGGCGATCCTGCGTGCAAGACGGACGGCCTTCGTGGCGCGCTTTATCGTCTTACGTGAGGGTAAAAGAACCCGGTCCCATCGGGTCATCGAGCTGATGGAATGGGATGATCTCACAACCGTTGAAGAGCTCGCCGAACGCTTTAGGCAGGCTTTCGTCGACAACGGTGACAACATGGTTCCCGTTGACAGGGACATCCGGCGTGCCATGGCCCATTCTCACCGCTCTTTGAAGTTTTTTGTGTCTGAGTATTCGTTGCGCGCTACCTGTAGCTTCGTTGAGGCTTTGGTGGATTACGAGCGGTCGAACCAGCTCCTGTTCGGCGTCGAGGAGCAGCCCAAGCCAGGCGGGTGGAGGCTGCCGCATGAACTAGTGCGAGCTAAAAGGGAGGCCCTTGATGGGGTCCCGCAAAAGAGTCGCAAGAGGAGCACCGCGCGTGCACAGCGAGTAGCACCGAATTTGGCGTCCGGGCCGTAGCAGCTTTAGATCATCATTGAACTTCCTTCAGAGCCACGGATGGGTCAGAGGGAAGTGCAGTTTTTCCGAAATGACTGCAAATGAGGCGTTCTTTGTATGTCGTTGGCACTGATGTAGGTGCGGCTGACACGGATGTCAGCCGCACCCTGTGTTTCCCTCTTTCTTAGAACAGGGCGTAGATAAAAGGCGAGAGAGCCGAGCCCTGAGTCGTTACGATCAGAATGCTGATTAGGATAAATACCACTACCATCGGCACGAGCCACCAAGCCTTACGCTCCATCAAAAGCTGGAAGATCTGCTTTACTGTATTTGCCTTGCTCATGAAAATCCCTTGAAAAGTGGGCTAGTGCCTTGACCCATACTTTTTAACTTCTGGGACAAGAGCCGCCGCCGGACCCTTTGGAGTCTAGAGCACTCTACTCTAGTTTGTCGAGAACTCGCATCGATCTGATTATGCTGCTACCTTTCCGGTATTTGAAGTCTCAGGCTCCGCAGTGGAGAGCTCTGAAATGATCCGATCGACCTCCTCAATCAGTGATCCGATAGCATATGCCCACACGTACTGACCGGCCTTCTTACCGGTGAGTACTTCAGCTATCTCTCCTTTGTCTTGCACTCGATGCTTGATAAAGAGCTGCTTGCTGTCAGTAAGAAGCACCATATCGCTCGGGTTCTTGTGGAGTTTAGGTAGCTTCTTACGGAGATAGTCGATACCCCGCCGAAATCGATTGACCGGAAGTCCTTCGCGCTTCATGCGAAACAACCAGCACAGAAGTATGAGGTCTGCGTAAGAATACTTTGGACGTCCACGGCTTTTCGATTTGCCTGTGCTCGGGACGAGGTTGGTGCGAGCGTAATAGTTGAGTAGCGCTAGTCCGATCTTTTCGTTGCCGGTCGTCAAGGTTCTCAAGATCTGCTGAACCTCTTTGGCGGTAAACTCGCGGTCTAACATGTGAACAGTCATTCGTTGGCCTCGAGAAAGCCGTTAACAACACTGCAACAGCTAAAATTAGTACAAGTTC
The DNA here is from genome assembly GCA_044351795.1 of Bdellovibrionota bacterium. Taxonomy (GTDB): domain Bacteria; phylum Bdellovibrionota_C; class UBA2361; order UBA2361; family OMII01; genus OMII01. The sequence continues at coordinate 23,961 of JBILFA010000018.1, forward strand.
GTTTAAGCACGGTACTGTGCACGAACCTTTTATGTCAATCTGGAATCTGTTGGGATTGTAGGAGGCTGCACACACAAATGGGGGAGGACAGCACCGCATCCACCTGAAAGTTCTCGCCAATTTCGAACGTGTTCGGTAGAGGGAATCTTATCTGAATACGAGGATTAAGGTGTTATCTGCTGATCGGACGGGAGGGGAGATGAATTCTGAAAGAGACCGATAGCGACAGGTATGTCGTCTTCTCCCTGGTAGTTCTCCTCGTGCTCTCGGGCGGATGGCTCGGGATCGTGTGGGCCGATGAAAAGCTGAGAGGAACCTCCGCCGTCGAAGTTGATCGCATCCACACAATTAATCTCGGGGTGAGTAAGGAGTTCCTGAAGCTGTCGAGTGGTGCAGCCGAACATGCCTGAGGCAACACGGTACATTACAAATCTTCCGGCTCGATCGATGCAGCTGCCCGAGAGGTTGGAAGAGAGGATAGGGGCTTTGATCCCTTCCACTGCGCGCCCGTCTGCGAGTAGTCGCGGACCGGCCTGCGCAGCTTCTACCACCCCTTGTACAGAAAAACTATCGCGATGAACGATTCGGAGTTCTTTGGGTGTCGCATACAAAACTGCCGTAAGGGTGCCTCCTCCGCGGTGAGGTTTGCTGTGTAGTATCCCCCGATTGATGATGACGCCGAGAGGCTTACCCTGCTCGTCGAAGAAATTGGTGTTTATGCACACACGAGCCCCGCTAAGGCGGCACAGTGAACGCACCGGCGCACGCTTCCAGCCGAACTCCGCCGCACGGATCACTTGAACGCGGTGATTCTGCAAGTTTGATCGAACTAAGACGATCGACGAGGAGAAAACTGCTCCCACGTTGAAGTTGAATCGCGCGCTCTCGAGACCGGGGCCTAGCTCCTGCCACGGTATGGATACCGGCACATCTTGCGCTAACGCCGTAGCACTTGTTGTTGCAAACGCTCCAAGAGAGAGTGCGAGGATCACAAGCAAACGGTGCAACCGCCTCACGGGGTCGCTAACGATGGGAGCCGAATTCAGCATTGAGTCGCTCTTTGGTCTGAGGATTGCCCTCTGTCGCATCGACTATCTTCTGTCTAAATTCGTCTTTGAACTTCGTAGTGAAGCTCCTTACCGGCATAGCGATAGAATCTCCAAGAAAGCAGATGGTGTGGCCTGCGATCTGATTGACCACGGTGTCTATGAGCTCGAGGTCTCCGGGTAGTCCACCTCCGGTGGCGATTCGACGGAAGGTCTTCTCCACCCAATGTCCGCCTTCGCGGCAAGGGGTGCACTGGCCACACGACTCGTGGGCGTAGAAGTGGGTCAGGTTGTAAATAGCATCGACCATGTCGACCGAATCATCCATGACTATCACTCCTCCCGAGCCGAGGAATGTTCCCTGCTTGTTCCAGCCCTCGTAATCCATCGTCGCTTCTTCGATATCCTCTGACCTTAGGATCGGAACAGATGAGCCGCCGGGGATGACGGCTTTGAGCTTTCGGCCGTTGAGCATTCCACCGCATTCTTCCTCGAGGAACCTCTTGAATGGATATCCCATTTCTATTTCGTACACTCCAGGCTTGTTGATGTGTCCAGATGCGGAGATGAGCTTAGTACCCTTCGATTTCTCGGTACCGATTGCCGCATACGCATCTGCACCGTTTCGAATGATCCAAGGCACGGCGGCAAATGTCTCGACGTTGTTGAGAATGGTCGGAGAGTAGTACAGTCCCATGGTTGCAGGAAAATAGGGGGGCTTAAGACGCGGCTGCCCCTTCTTGCCCTCCAGAGACTCCAAGAGTCCGGTCTCTTCGCCGCAGATGTACGCGCCTGCTCCTCGATGCACAACGAGGTTAAGCGAGTAGCCGCTACCAAATATGTTGTCACCTAAGTAGCCTTTTGCGTAGCACTCCTTCACCGCTTCTTTGAGACGTGTGTATGGAAAGGCATACTCTCCTCGGATATAAACGCACATCCAGTTGCTTTGAACTGCGAGAGCCGCGATCATCATACCTTCGATGATAGAGTGGGGCGTTCTCTCGAGCACTAGCCTGTCTTTGAAAGTACCCGGCTCGCTCTCGTCCGCGTTGCAGACTATGTAAGTGGGTTTACCGGTGTTCCGAGGCACGAAGCTCCACTTCTGGCCGGCCGGGAATCCGGCACCTCCGCGACCCCGCAGGCCTGATTTCTTGACCTCTTCGATTACCGCAGTCGGATCCATTGACAGCGCTTTGCGGATGGCCTCGTATCCACCACGGGACTCATACCCGGCAAGGGTGTGCTGATCGGCTTGTTGAATGTGCTCGAGGATTATTTGACGATGCTGTCCCACAGGATGACTCTTCTATCGGTAGAGTTGTTATGCCGCCCGACCTTGTACCAGGCGTTGCCTCCGTAAGGATAGTAGAACGCGGCTATCGCTGCAACGATAACTCCCTTCATTGTGGAGACTTGTGGAGATGAGCACAATCGAGTTCGTGGCCTCGTCGGCTGAGGCTGACATCGGCTGGCTCAGGTGCGCTTCCTTTAGCGGAGGACCCCGTAAGACAGCGGGCGACCTCGCCCGTCCTTAGGGTGAAGTGGATCTTAGTTCGTGAGCCGGTTACCCTAAGCTTGGCTATCCTTCAATCACTTGAATGGAGGCTTCGTCCTCGGCAGCGAATTCGGGGTTGCTGAGGCTGAACTCGTTATCGTTGCTCTCTTGGGGGTCATCTACGTCTGCGTCTACTTCTACCTTGCCGTCTTTAACGACCTTTCGCCCTTCGAGCTGCAGCCTCAAGGTTCCCATCTGTCCGCTGTATTCCTCTCCGGACGAGCGGAAGAGAGATTGCGATAGATAAAATACGAGATAGACGGAGTTGTCATCCTCGGCGAGCGCATTCACCGTCGGGGTCAGCTTGGTTTCTCGGTCGTCGACAGAAAGAGAAGCTGACGCGGGTACGTAACGGAGCCCATCAGGAAATCTTACCTTGAGCCCTATCCCGTTTTCGTGTACGTCGCCTACATCTACCGTAACCTGCGTGCGATCTCCCGAATCGATCGTCGATGGCTGCAGTTTAATGCCCACAGTAGCTGCCCCGACGAAGTCGTCGCCACCGCCACCACCTCCTCCGCAAGCCATCGCAAAGGTTACAAGAGTTCCGCACAGCAGAGATGAGAATAAAGATGCTTTCATGATGCAATCACCGTAAGTCTTGGACAGATGTATGTATAAGGTCTTTCGGGGTGGGGCGCTATCCTAGAAATGGCGCCTGGGAGGTTAAAATCTGTTGCGTACGCTATACCGCGGCTCCGGAGGGGCTTTCCGCTCGGATTTGATTTTGACTAAAGGCGACCTCAAGGGTATCTTTGACCTGCGGTAGGTAAGGTTTTGATTTAGAACCACAAATCCATGTTTTGGTGAGGCCTAGCATGGTCGCAAGTTGCCTCCGAGATTTTTTAAACAGGAGAGCCCGAGATGGCTCAGTTAGCCCTCAAGAAAGCATCTGAAACAGCCAATCAGGAGCAGAAGCACGTAGACTCCGTCGCCCAGGTCAAGCCAGCGTCGTGGTGGAGGTTGGAGTTTTCACTCAGTTCGATGGCGAGCGCTGCTCTTCTAGCCGTCTATGCGTACTTCTTCTACAGCGGTATCTCTCAGTATTGGTTTCATCCGGGTTGGACAACTGATGATGCTCTGCAACAGTCCTATCCCTTTCACGAGGTGACACACCCAGGTCTCTTCTCGGGAGATCTGATTACCGACGTTATGAAGGGCTATCTTGCACCGGCACATTACCGGCTCTCGTATATAATCACCATGCTCACCCATGACCCGATCATGACAGGTCATTGGATCATGTTGGTTCAGGTGCTTCTGACGGTAGGATTCCTCTTTGTCGCGGTACGTGCAGCGTCCGGTACAACTCCTGGACTTCTTGCGGTGATGTGGTTGTTGCATTCACGAAATTTGATGCAGCGTCTGACGGGCGGTTTGCCGCGAGGTTGGTCGGCCCCTGTTTTTGCGGCTTTTTTGTATTTCGCATTGAAAGGTAATCACCGCGGGGTGCTGCTGATAATCCTTTTAGGGTGTCTCCTGAATCCTCCGGCGACGATGGTGGTTGCAGTGAGTTACGGGCTGCTCTTGGTATGGAGAATGGCTTCCTTGTCAGGAGATGCTCGCTCGGTCTACGTGAAACGGTTCATAAACTACGCAATGCTGGCGCCGTTCTTTGCGATCGTGACGCTTGCCGTTGTGCATCGGCCGGCACATGTGGGGCAGATGGTCTCCTATTCGGAGGCAGCGAAGATGCCGGAGTTCTCGCGGCCGTATGGACGGTTCCCCTTCATTCCGTTCAACTCCGCCGGTTCTGAGATACGGGTAGTAGGTCTCGAAGCTTTTGTAGGGCGGTTTCACTCTCCACATCCAACGCTCAAGCAGGCTCTTCCATACATCGTAGTGGGTTCTCTTATACTGCTTGCCGCGATCGGATTCGTTCGTCGTCGGGTGGTGATTCCAGCCGAAGTCGCCGTGTTTGGGTGTTCGGCGCTGATCGTCTATTTCCTATCGCGGCTGTTCGCTTTTTGGCTGTATGTACCCAATCGGCATCTTCAGATCCCGTTGGCGATGTTTTTCATAGTAGCGTTTACGGTTGCAGCGTGGCGCGCCTTTCATCGTGGGGTAGATACTACCGAGCTCTCCGAGGGCAGCTTGAAGGATACGCGATTGCGCTGGTCATGGCCAAGCCTGATAGGGCTCATGTGTCTCGGTGGATTAGTTTTCGCGGGGTCTGGAAAAGGATTGAGCGGTACACTCAATTTCAATTATCCGTCGGATAAGAAGGGACGGGTGTTTCAGTGGCTCAGCGCAAATACGCCGGAAGAAGCTCTGATAGCAGGGCATCCGACTCATATCGACGGTGTTCAGCTGTTCGGCGTCCGCAAGGCCTATGTAACAACTGAGACAACCCATCCCTTTTACACCCGCTACTATGCAGAGATGAAGCGGCGTAACGAAGTTGTACTTCGAGCGCACTACAGTGCCTCTTTTGAAGAGCTGCTGTCGGTGCTCGAGCCGGAAGGGATAGATTATTTCGTGTTCAAACGAGCGGATTTCTACCCTCAAGTTCTCCCGACATTGACGTTCTTCCCTCCATTTGATGAGCTCATGAAAGAGCTCACAGCCAGGTCGCCCGACAAGTACGCGTATCGGCAACTTCCAGAGCAGGTTGATCTTTCAAAGTATCCTTTCATGCCTTTTAAGGACAGGCTTTCGGCCGTAGTTGACGTAAAGGCTCTTAAGATATACCTGCAAGAGAAACGCACTGCTGCACGAGCAGCACGTCAATTGGCGTTGGCTCGGCGAAATGCGAAGACTTCTCGAGTGGCGGGCTAGCTCTCAAGGCCTTACCACGTTATTCTCTCGGGCGAGTTTCCAGGGTGAGTGTCGGCTGTCGATCGTGGAGCCGGATCCTTAGGAGTGTCTGATGAGTGAGCGTCAAAAACGGCTTTGGCTTGGTGTGGTGGTATGCCTCGTCGCTTTAGTGGGGGTGTATATCGCCGGGACGATGCACCCGCATCGCTGGACCTCTCGAAGCTTCGCGGCGTTGTCGGACGGCGGCATTCACTCGGATGGATGGCTTACACTTGAGTCTGTTGTGTCCTTGCCGGGCTTTGCTCGATTCGGAAATACTCTGGAATTGCGCTTCAATCCCGCCCGTGCCGGAGCTGCCGAGCCCACTAAAGTTGCGATCTCGGTGTGTGGAGGCGAAGAGATCGAGTTCACGATCACAACCTCTGATCCTGTGAGGATACCCCTTTGGGGGACGTGCGAACCTCGTAGGGTGGTGCTGAAAGGGTTGAATTTCTTCGTACCTGTGGGGGAGAAAGAACCACGTACCGTCAGTGCACAGATCATGAGTGCTCGTGTGATCTCTCCTCTTGGTGTTCCGATCGTATCCCTTGAGGCACTGTCGGCAGGTGTTGCAGCAGTGGGATTACTCGCGCTCTGTAGTGCTCTGGCATTGGGATGTCGCGTGAGTCCGGCCGCTACCGCTTTGGGTCTCCTGGTGTCACTATCGGCTCTGGCGTTTCTGCACCTCTCAACGGTACCGCTCGATAGGTTTACTCCATTGTGGCTTCTTTGTACGGGTCTCCTCGGCGGCATGGCGCTTCGGGTGCGATTTTCGTCCGAGCCTGAGCCAAATAATTCCCGGTTTGGATTGCTTATGCCCGGTTTGATAGTTGCTGTAGGTGCGGCGTTCCGATTTTATGGAATAGACTTCGGGTTGCCGGACAACTTCCATCCGGATGAGGTTCCCAAGGTGAACGCCATAATGCGGCTGGTCGACCAGAATACGTGGAATCCGCAATATTTCCTCCATCCGTCTTTGCTCCTGTACTGCACCTATTTTATGAACTGTCTACTCCAGTTTCTCGGAGTTGACGGCACTTTCCGAGAAACTGCGTTCCTGGCGGGCCGGGTGGTAAGTGCACTTGCGGGTAGTCTTTCCATCGCCATGACCTACGCTATCGGGCGACGCCTATTCTCTCGCGGTGTCGGTTTGAGTGCTGCTATGTTGCTCGCCGTCTTTCCGTTGCACGTTACGTGCAGTCGATACCTCAAAGAGGACGCGCTGCTTACTTGTGTTGTGCTGGCCTGCGTACTCACAACTCTAATCGCTGTACAAACGAACCGTCGATGGGTGTTGCTTGTAGCAGGATTGTTAGCGGGCGTGACCGCGGGCACCAAGTATTCCGGTATCTTGATGGTCGTTGTTCCCGGCTCGGCTCCGTGGTTGGCTTCCCGTTCCTGGAAACCTGATTGGCGGTGGTTGCTATGGTCCGTGATGGCAGTGACGATTGCTCCACTCGGGTTCGTGGCGACCACACCGTTTTCCATCTTGGATACCGAGCTGTTTCTGAAGGATTTTCGTGCCGAATCGAATCACATGCAGAACGGCCACACCAATACGATCGATGCATGGTCGCAGCTCTGGATGTATCACTTCTGGCGAAGCATTCTGCCCGGAATGACGACCCTAACCGCTGTAGCCTCGGTTGTTGGGCTCGGGTTTCTCCTACGTCGTCCTCGTATCGAAGGACTTTTTGTCGTGGCTTTGGTGTTGCTCTTTTATCTGCCATCGGAATTTGTCAAGGCCAAGCCAGCTCCTCAACCTGAGCGTTACATCATGCCGTGTCTCCCGTTTCTGGCAATCGCTCTGAGCGAGCTCCTTCGAAATGTCGGGCGCTACCTCTCCCCGCGTTATGGAGCATTAGTGCTGACGCTGGTGTGTGTAGCTCCTGCAATCTTCCGTACCACGGTTTTAGCCTCCGAGATCAAGGATGACACTCGTGAGCAGATGCGTGAGTGGATGCGGCAAAATCTGCCTGCAGGCTCCAAGGTGTTCATGGATTGGAAGCCCTACTGTCCGCGGTTTAGCGACGGTGAGTTTGCTATCGAATACATTCCTCGAGCAAAGATCTTGGTGAAACTCGATGTCGGAGATCTAAAGGAGTCAGAGTCTGATTACCTGATACTTTCGAGCTTTTTCTACGACAGATATTTCAAGCAACCGGAGTCCGAACCGATATTGCGTCAGCGAATGCGAGAGGTTTTCGACCGCGTTCCGGTGGTGATCCAGTTCAGTAAGAAAGGAGGTGCCTACGGGTTTCACAATCCGGTGTTGACCCTTTTCTCCCTCAAGAAGGACGACTTTGAGACACTCAATAACGAGCTGATGCTCAAACGCCGCGGCGAGTTGGAGTACACATCCAACGATCTGCGCGCAAGTGCAAAGTGGTAGTGAGAAACGTGCGCTCGTTCAGCATGGAATAGAGGTAGAACACGCTTGCACTCGCTCTCGGGGTAGGTGGAGTCGTGGGATCCATGGGGATGCCTTTCACTGCTCTTAAATAGGCAGTGGTCATCGCCTGCAACATATTTAATAATCTGCGGCAGTCACTTCATTCTAGAGGAAAATATCATGCAAGTTTCTCGTTACCTCAAAGTCGTCCTGTTCGTGTTTTGTGTGGTTGGATTTATGGTTCGAGAAGGGGCGGCGATTCCGTACTGCCGCACCTGCCCGTTTGATTGTGATGACCTTGGTCTTGAAGATGGGGGTAAGGATTGTAGCGATAGGGGTGATAGCGGTAATGCATGCTGCGTTGATCTCTCGCCGAAAGGTCTCGATCTCGCCGAGGCGCAAGATGATGTCAATGATGACCAAGAAGAAGACGATGATGAGGAGTGCCCTGCCGGCTTCGAAGAGAGTGAGGATAAGTGCACCGAAGAGGAACGCGAAGAAGGGTGCAAAGACATCCGATTGGACAACGGTAAGGGCTGCGTGAATCGGAACTAATTTCGGTCCTCGTAGCAACGCGGACGGCCGGGATGCCGTCCGCAACTCCATACATCAACCCTCGTCATTTGTGACTGTATCCCTTGGGAAGTAAGGCACAACAACTCATTCGCGTGATTTTGCCTCGCCTCCCTTGAGTGACATGCACGAGACAGAGCCTTTGCTCCGTTGCAAATTGAAGACCGTTCCTCTACTCTTTCGAGCATGATCAACCCTCGAATCGCTGGGATGCGGGCGTACACTGCCGACAGAAAGCGACAGTTGTTTTCGTCACTTACGACACCTGTTGCGGCGGATCTCACGATCGGAGAACCACAGCACGCGCCTGATGCTAGAGTCGTAGAGATTCTCAACAGCTATGCATCCGAGTCAGTCGGTCGCTATCCGAAAACAAAGCAGGAAATCTACCTGACCGAAGCGATTATCGAAGCCAATCTACGCTCGAAGACGCTGAGTTCTTCGATTCAGGAGAGTCAGGTTTTGGCAGGATGCGGAAGTGGCGAGCTGCTGTACTCGTTTGCGGGTGCCTGTCTGGATCCACAGAAGCCGTATGTGCTGATCCCTAATCCGGCGTATCAGGTGTACAGCTCAGCTACTGAGTTCGCCAGCGGAATACCGTACTATTTCGACCTCAGAGCAGAGAACGATTTTCAGCCCGATCTTGCCGCTATTCCTGAGGAGATTCTGGCTCGCACCAGCTTGTGCTACCTCAACAGTCCGAACAATCCGTGTGCTGTGTGCTATTCGCCGAACAGTTTACAAGAGGCGGTCCTCCTTGCGCGTAAATACGGCTTCGCTATCGCCTCGGACGAGTGTTACATCGAGATCTATTTCGGTCAAAAGCCGGCGAGCATTCTCGAGGTGTGTGCTGCGCTCGATGGCGATAACTCTTTTAGTCATGTCGTCGCTTTCGACACGCTCTCGAAACGGAGCAGCTTGCCGGGGCTCCGTTCGGGATCGATGGTCGGGGACGCTCGATTGGTATCGAATTATCTCAAGATGCGGTTTAGCGAGAGGAAGGTGTTACCGAACAACGTTCAGCGCGCCTCGGCATACGCGTGGACTAATTTCGACGATGTCCGCGAGAATCGTGATCTATATCGTCAGAAAGTAGGTGTCTTTCGAGATGCATTCGAGGGCATCGACGTACCGATAGTACTCCCTTCGGGAACCTTCTATGTGTGGCTCGACATCTCCAGCATGACTCCGAATGACGAGGCGTTCGCTCTGCATCTTGCGAAGGCTACAGGAATCTTGACCTTCCCAGGCAGCTATTTTTCGGTTTCAACGGAGAGGGGAAATCCTGCTGCGGGGTTTATCCGTATGGCTCTGATCGATACTGTTGACTCGACTAAGAGGACCATGGCCGTGCTCGCTGATTATGTGAAGAACTACAAGAACGAGAGGTGTTAGCTATGACGAGTGATTCAGCGAAGGTTCAATTCAATGACAATGTGAACCGTTTGACGAAACCGGTTCCCCATATCGCACTGATTAAATTATACCTCGATGGACAGCTCATCAGAACCGTTGCGCATGTTCCCGGGCAGTCGGGATCGCTCAGGGTGTATGCAAACTTCGAAGTGAATGGAGAGCTTCCGCCCAAGGCTGTTGCCTCGTGCATGGAGGTCTTTGCGCCGTTAGTGGCGGAGGCTCAGGCAAACCCAGGAGCTCACCCCAACATCGACCTCTTACTTGGCCTCAAGGAACATCAGGTTCTGAAGGTCGAAAAGGTAGAGTGCTCGGCGGATCTCTTGAATGCAGTAGTTGGTGGTTCCGCTACTCCAGAGCAGAAGCGGGAAGCAGTTGACCTCCTCGACAGAGGCTCAGTGCGATGTGCCGAGAAATTGGCGAGCTATAAGGTTGGCCCTAACGGTATCGAGTTAACGGGTGCCGGGACCTGGGTTACGCAACAATACGCAGTAGCGTGTATGAATGCAGGGTTCTCGGCATTCCCTATGATTAAGATGGGAGAGCACTTCTACGATAAGGTGCCGCTCAAGACAGAAGGATGGAGTCAGGATGATTTCGAACGCGCCGGAGTTCGCTTCATACCCGGAAGTTTCGCTCGCCGTGGTGCCTACATCGGTAGTGGTACGACGATTATGCCCGGGGGGATCGTCAACATCGGAGCGTATGTCGCCGGGGCCGGAGTACTGATCGACGGTGGGGCTCGAGTTGCAACAGGTGCTCAGATTGGAAAGGGCGTGAAGCTCGGCGCAGGCTCCGGAATAGAGGGGATTCTCGAGCCACAGGGACGATTGCCGTCCATTATAGAGGACAATGTTCGGGTGGGGGCGAACTGCGAACTGTGTGGAATCATAGAAGAGGGCGCGGTAATCGCAAGTGGCGTAGTCATGGCGTCCGGCAAGAAGATCTTCGATCTGAGAACCGCTGCCGAGATGGAGCCGCGCTATATGGCAGTTGGCGACACATTTTTCGACATTCCGGTAATTCCTAGAAATAGGGTCGCGGTAGGCGGCGTTTACAACAAGACGAGTCAGATCGGTGTTGACTGCATCGTTCTTCTCGAGAAGGACGCTAGCGACACCAGTCTGGCTCAGCTCCCGAAAAACGCCGAATTATATATCAAGCTATGATGAATACTCAGCAAGACAGATGCGCTCCTGGAGCTTTTCCGGATATGACCGGGCCGGTGGAACTCACCCGTGTTTTGCTTAGACATCATACGGTAACCGACAGTATCGATCCCGAGTTCGTAGGTAAGTTCTCAGAGTGGCTCAGGAGGGTCGGGTTCGAGGTCGCGCAGGTTGAAGCAGGAGGGATCCAGCATATCCTGGCTACGATAGGGCCGCAGTCTCCGCGGCTGCGAGTCGCTTTCGTTGGACACTACGACACAGTCCCTGTCGGCAACGACTGGAAGCACCCACCCCTTGGAGCGGCGGAGGAGAACGGTGTACTCTTTGGACGTGGTGCCAGCGACATGAAGAGTGGTGATGCGGCTATGATCTTTGCCGCCATGGAGTTGGCCAAAGAAGGGGTCCACTGCACTGTATTCCTGCCTGGAGACGAGGAAACGCGTTCGCTGGGCATGCGAGCCTTGCTGCCTTTGGTTCCCTATTCAATGGATTTTTGCATCTGTGGAGAGCCGACGTCGAAGACCGAGCTTGGTGACTGTCTCAAGATCGGGCGCCGCGGGCGTGTCGCAGGAGCAGTTATCCTGCGTGGTCAAGCGGGCCATGCCGCATACGCGCATATCACTCCGAATGTCGTACAGGAGGTGCCTGCGGTTGTGCGGGAGTTGAGTGCTCCATGGGGTGACAGACAGTTCGAAACTGAGACGACCCTCTCGATAACCAACATCACGACAGATAGTACCGCGCTCAACGTTATCCCTGGTTCGGTCACATTGACCTTTGACACACGGTTCGCTCCAGGGCGCGCCATCGAAGAGATAGAAGCTGAGATAGAGAGACGTTTGAAATCAACGGGGGCACGGTATGAGTTGGAAATTTCCGGGCGCACTGCTCCGTATTTGACGGATATAAGCTCCGATCCGGATTCGAGTCACGCCAAATTTGTTCAGTGTGCGATGCAAGAGATAGAAAAGTTCGTAGGAATCACTCCAATGATTTCGTGTGATGGTGGAACGAGTGATGCTCGCTTTGTAGGTGCGAAAGGTGTGCCCACGATTGAGTTCGGTGTTCCGCACGGAAACATGCATGGACCGGATGAGTTCGTCGCGATGATAAACATTGAGCTGCTGCGAGATATCTACGTGCGTATAATCCGCTCAGTTGATCAAGGGCGACCATCGTGATCCAAGGGCCGGATGAGCCAGAGTGGTCGACGCAGTGCTACTGGCAGGGCCGCTTCGTGAAGGAAGACACACCATGGGAGCTTAACGCCCCGTCTTCAGTGCTCATGGAGGCACTGGACGAGTTGACTGTGGCAGGGTTCGACGTAGCTGGAAAGCGCACTCTAAGCCCTGGCTGCGGACGAGGTTCAGACGCCTTGGAGCTTGTCCGAAGGGGAGCGCATGTGCTTGCCATCGATTGGTCTGAGGTTGCGGTTGTGTCGCTACGGGAGCGACATGAGTCGATTCAGCTGACCTTGCCGGGCTCCCTGGACGTGCTCCACGGAGACTTCTTCGATATCCCAGCCCGTAGCGTGGATATCGTTTGTGAGCATACGTTTTTCTGTGCAATCGATCCTTCGATGCGACCCAAGTACGTCGAAGCGATGGCTGCTTGGGTAAAGCCCGCTGGTTTTCTGGTCGCGAACTTGTTTGTGGTAAGCAACGAGGAAGCTCGACAGCTTCCGAATCGGTCACTTACCAAAGAAGGAAAGGGGCCGGCGTTCGCCTCAACGGTCGAGGAGCTTCAAGGTCTGTTCAGCGCTCACTTTATCATCCGAACGCTTCGTCCGGGAACGCAGCCGGACCCTGGCCGCAGGGCCGGTATTGAATGGGTTGCGGTATTCGAGCGCCGATCTCAAGCTGTGTAGGCTCGACCTAGGCCGATTTGAGGCAGTTCACCAAACTCTCGCATACTTTCTTTGCATCGCCGAAGATCAGCGAGCAGTTGTCGAGATAGAAGAGATCGTTTTCGACTCCTGAGTACCCAGGGTTCATAGAGCGTTTGATAACGTAGACCATCTTCGATTTGTACGCTTCCAGGATCGGCATGCCATACAGAGGGCTAGACTTATTGGTGCGTGCTGCGGGGTTTACGACATCGTTGGCTCCAATGACCAGCACAGCATCGGCTCGGGCAAACTCGGCATTGATCTCATCAAGCTCCATTACCACATCGTAGGGGATCTCTGATTCCGCTAGGAGTACGTTCATGTGACCGGGCATCCGTCCCGCCACGGGATGAATTGCGAATTTGACCTCTACACCACGGCTGTGAAGCTGTTCATACAGCTCTTTCACGGCGTGTTGTGCTTGAGCTACCGCCATCCCGTATCCCGGCACGACGATAAGGCTCGAGGCGTTCTCGAACATGAAAGCAGCGTCCTCAGAACTTGCGGAGCGACACGGTTTGGCGGCACCTTCCGCCGCGGCGCTCTCAGTGGTCGTTCCGAATCCGCCCAAAATAACGTTGAGTAGCGAGCGGTTCATCGCCTTACACATGATATACGAAAGGATCGCTCCGCTCGCGCCGACCAAAGCTCCGGTGGCGATCAAGAGTTGGTTACCCAAGGTGAACCCGGTAGCGGAAGCTGCCCATCCGGAGTAGGAGTTGAGCATCGAGACTACCACGGGCATATCGGAGCCGCCGATCGGGAGAACCAAAAGGAAGCCCAAGAGTAGAGCGAGCGCGGTCACGACCGTGAAAAGCATCACGCTGTGTCCCTGAACGAAGAACGCTGAGAAGCCTACGATAGCAGCGATTAGAATACCGTTCAGCGCATGCTGACCTTTGAAGATTAGGGGCGCAGAGCCGAGCAGGGCCTGGAGTTTCCCGAATGCTACCAGTGAACCGGTGAAGGTGACCGCGCCGATGGCGCTTCCGACAATCAGCTCCCCCAAAAGAACGGCGCTTAGGTGCCCCTGCTGGGCATGTGTCAGATACGTTCCTCCGGCGACGAGAACAGCAGCCAAGCCCACGAAGCTGTGTAACGCAGCAACAAGTTGGGGCATGGACGTCATCTGAATCCTCTGCGCCAGTGGTATGCCGATCATCGCGCCTACGGCAAGCCCACCGAAAACTATCCCGTAATTTTTGATGCTCGGATGCAGAAGGGTGACAACGATAGCCAGCGCCATACCAGCCATCGAGAACTGATTGCCCCGTTGTGCCGTCTTAGGATGGCTCAAGCCCTTCAGTCCGAAGATGAACAGTATCGTGGCAAAGAGGTAGGCCAGGTCGAAAAAGTCAGGGCTGAGTTTCATGATGCGCTCTCGTTAGGATTTCTTTTTGAACATCGCTAGAATGCGATTGGTTACGACAAAGCCGCCGAAGATGTTGATTGACGCAAGCGCCACGGCGAGAAAGCCCAGTGCTTGAATCCAGACCGAATGTGACGCCTCTGCGGAACCGGCAACTAGGATAGCGCCAATCACGAGGATGGCGCTGATGGCGTTCGTTACGGCCATGAGTGGGGTATGGAGCGCTGGAGTAACGCCCCAGATAACGTGGTATCCCACGAAGCAGGCCAATGTGAATACATATATCGCTATCATCGTACTGGACATGTGACCTCTATCGATTCTTAAGCCGCAGGATTCCTTGGTGTACAAGGAGTGAAGTGTCAATGATATCGTCCTCCAAGTTGACGATGAACGTCGGCTCCCCGCTATCGCGTGGTTTGACGAACAGATCCAAGAGCGACACGAGGTTGCGCGCGAAGAAGTTGCTGGAGTCAGTTGCCATCATCGCCGGATAATTGGTGTATCCGATGATCTTGACACCATTCACCTCAACTACTTCGTCTGCTTTGCTGAGAGGGCAGTTCCCCCCGCTCGGCGTGGCCATATCGACGATAACCGAGCCGTGACGCATGTTGCTAACCACGGACTCCGATATGAGTGTGGGAGCCTTGCGTCCAGGGACGTTGGCAGTGCTGATAATGATGTCGCTTTTCGAGAGGCGCTCATCGAGCGCTGCTTGTAGCTTTTTCTTCGAGTCATCCGAAAGCTCTTTGGCATATCCTCCTTGACCCGAACCGGACTCCTCGAGCTGAATGTCGATGTATTTGGCTCCGAGAGATTGAATCTGTTCGCGTGTTTCCGGGCGGACATCGTACGCTTCTACAACCGCCCCGAGTTTTCGGGCCGTGGCGATAGCTTGAAGACCCGCCACTCCCGCCCCGAGGACTGTGACTTTAGTGGCTTTGGCGGAGCCTGCGGAGGTCATCATCATCGGAAAAAATCTTCCGTAGTGATGTGCCGCCTCGATAACCGCCCTGTATCCGGCGATGCCAGCCTGAGAGGAGAGCACATCCATCGCCTGAGCTCGTGACGTGCGGGGAATGGCCTCGAGCGCTAGCGCATCGACTCTCTGCTTGGCGAAGTTTTCCAGGAGATGACCGTTTCGAAACGGTTCCAGCAGTGAGACGATGAACGTTCCCGACTGAATTGACGAGGCTTCAGAGCTCGTGGGAGGCGCAACCTTAGTCACAACGGGTGTTCCCCACACCTCCTTGGTGGATACGATCTTCGCTCCTACTACATCGTAGTCTTCATCTGGAAACCCGGCAGAGATCCCGGCGCCTTCCTCGATGTTTATATCGAATCCGTATTTTACCAAGCGCTTTACTGAATCAGGAGTTGCCGCTACGCGGGTTTCTCCTGGAGAGGTTTCCTTCGGAACACCGACTGTAATTCCTAATTTCATGGTATGTGCGTCTTAGCGTCGGGATACACGCGGCCTTTGAGAATCAAAGACAGGCACCCAACTCGTACTGTAACGGCTTCCTCGAAGGTACACTCGGCGTGGTAGGGGATCAGCTTGAGGGCAGAGGGCGTCTTAATCGGGGAAGCTCCTAAAGAACTCTCCTCATGTTTCCAAGACGAGAGGCTCGGAATTCGTTTTCCTGCGGATTTATTCCAACAGTTACAATGGTCTAGGCAGAGTTCCCTGTGTCTTGAGCGTTTAACGCAACGAAGGACGTGCCGCGTGGGCGCTGTCTGTCCCCCCGGATCGTTCGAAATCTTAAAATGTGAGATGCCGGGCTCACCCCTGCTAGAGGGGGGATGTGTGCGCCTTTGTGGTGCTCCCCTCGGAAGCGGAGACCTCCGGCAGTGAGATGTGATGGCCCGTAGTGGCGAGCTTCTCTTTGACTTTGATTACAGCGCTGGTCGGGCAAGGTTTATGTCGTATCTCCACCGACTCGAAACCGACGTACTCGTTGAGCTTGGGTTTTATCTTACGCCACTGGTTCTCGAAGAGGCACATCCGTTCCACATCTACATATTCTCCGTTACGGAAATACTCCTTCCGTAGACGACATTCTTTTTTGAAGCCAGCGAACTTGTATATGTTGAGGCCGGGAACGTTGTTGCGAAGGAGCACGAGGTACACCTTAAAGAGGTTCAAGATGTCGAAAGCGTATTTTATGCCGAGAACGAAGCCCTGCTTACCGAATCCTCGCCCCTGCGCGCGCTCGTCGATGATGATATCGATCTCGCATTTGCGGTTAATCTCGTCAATTTCTATCAGGCTCAATACTCCCACGCTCGAGCCTGTTGCAATCTCTTCGATGACGAAACGACGCTCGGTGGTGTTGTGGACGTATTTTTCGTAGAGATCCTCGAGTTCACGCAAGGTCTCAAAGGGCTCCTCGAAGAAGTAGTTCATCGTCTTGAAGTTGTTGTGCAGGTTGTGGAGAAAGATCAGGTCTGCTTTCTCGAGTGCTCTAAGCTGCAGCGAATGTCCTTTTATCATACCGCGTGCGAGGCTCCTTCAATCTCTGAATGCCTTTTGTAGAGGGTAAGGCTGGGGTTGGTCACACTACGAGATTGCTACATAAAAGTATATCCTTATTTAGTCGGGTTTGAGTGGTAAAGCGGGGGGTGAAGGGTGACCAGGCTGATGAGAATAAGGGTCTTGTAGCGATTTACATATATGCTCTGCGAACTTACGGTTGCCCTGCGTCTGCGGCATCAGCGAACGCATTGCGATAGTTTCGAAAGGTACGGCAGCGATTTTTATCGTCTCGAGGGTCGTCGTGCAGCGCCAAGAGAGTAGGAGGAAGACAGGTAAACCAGCGTTGCTCTTCGTATCCGCCTTCCAAAAGAGCTCCGTGCCGCGCTTCGGGTAGGGCGAGTCGCATCCCGCGAATGAATGTATAAAAACTACTGGGCAAATTCCCGAGTCCGCCAAGTGGATCTCCCAAAGCCGAGTCGAGCCCGACCGACCACAGCACAACGTCGGGCCCGAACGCGACAATGTGCGGCACAATCTCATGCAGGAAGCGAGACAAGATGAGGCGGTGATCTTCCTGGATGCCCTCGAATTCCACAGACAGGATATTGGGAGCGCTCGTCGCAGGGTGAGCAGCCAAGCCGTGATCGTGATCGTATTTGGAGTAGGGATACTCTCTACCTGCATCTAGGTATCGATCTTTGACAGGATCGTATTGTCCGTCAGTAAAACGTTTGCGCTCCACGTCGTAGGGCGAGCGGTATGAGACATCGACAAACAGGGTGTCCGCCTCGTTAGCCAGTATGCAGGCTGTTCCGTTACCACGATGATGATCAATGTCTATCACGACGATTCGATTTCGAAATCCGGGCCGCATCTGAAGATCATGGTCACGAGCATACAGAGCTGCGAGGGCCGCATTCGAGAGGTAGCAGAACCCCATAGCGAGGTCTCGCTCGGCATGGTGGCCTGGCGGCCAGACGAGGGCGAAGCCGGTATCTTCCTCTGAGCGGAGGATCGTGTCGATCATGTCAAAGCTTGCGCCGACTGCCGATCGCGCTGCCCCGAAGGTTCCCGGGGTAACGTCAGCCTCCTTCCCGAAATCGGAGATGAAAACATCCTCGTTTTGGGCGGCCCGAATACGTGCTCGTTCTGAAGTTTCCTTGAGGTTCGTCACGTACTCCGCATCGTGCCCTTTGAGGAGCTGTTCGTTGGTAGGCTCCCGGGATGAGCTTGTGATCGTGATCCGCGCTAGCGGCTGTCGGTTGCCATCGCGTAACGTGCCGAAAAGCCCATCTTGGGTGGAGGGCATAGTGAGCTGCTCAAGCGCTCTTGCTGCCTCGAGGCAGCCCAGAGCTTTTCCCGGAAAATCGTATCGTCGGGTTGGATCAAACCTGTCACGAGTACCAAGATGGCCTTCGCGCTCGTTGAGCTCGGTTGATTCAAAGGCTTGCTGATTCGTAACGATAGTTAGCGGCACGGAAACCTCACTCCCCAACCGTGCAAGAACCAGCGCAAATAGTCAAGTATTTTAGCGTAGTAGCACTCTTACAGCTGTCGGTAGCGGGTGTGTTGTGTGACAAATGAAGGCCCGCAGTTTTGGAGAGTAGGTAAAGGAATGACACCATGGAGGGTCTGCTTGTCCGTATAAATTCCACTTTTAGTAGAAAACAGTTCAGCGATAGTGGACCCACGCACGCTTACAGGCAGGAGCGAGATAAAGTAGTCGGTGGCGAGATGGTAATTATTTATTGCGACGTGATATGTTGTCGAAGGACTAGCGGCCGAATCCTACTAGGGGTCGGTTGTCTGTCGTTTAGATAACGTGTTGATTGGGATCGCCGATGCTTCTCACACTCGTCATTGTTTATCTCCTCGTTACCATCGCGATAGGCCTCGTTGCTGCAAAACGAGTTCAGAATACTGCGGATTTCGCCATCGCAGGGAGAGATCTTCCACTCGTGATGATTATCACAACGACTTTTGCGACTTGGTTCGGTTCCGAGACGGTACTGGGCATCCCCGCCAAATTCGTCAATAGCGGCCTCCATGGAGTAGTCGAGGATCCTTTCGGGGCAGGGGGCTGTCTCATTTTGGTTGGGCTCTTTTTCGCTTCTAAGCTCTATAAGATGAGCCTCCTAACTATTAGCGATTACTATCGGGAGCGGTATGGGCGAGTGGTAGAGCTCCTCTGTTCCGTGATGATCATAGTGAGTTACTTGGGGTGGGTATCTGCTCAGGTAACTGCACTAGGCGTAGTGTTCAACGTGCTCTCTGAGGGCGCGTTGAGTATCCCGCAAGGAATGACTATCGGGGTGATTTCAATCCTCGCGTATACGTTGTTCGGAGGAATGTGGTCGGTAGCGATCACGGATTTTATTCAAATGATTATCCTGGTGGCGGGTCTGACGATCCTAGCGATTTTTGCCGGACATCAGGCTGGAGGGGCTTCGCAGGTTCTGTCGTACGCAGTCGAACGAAATATGTTCAACTTTTTACCGGACGCAAACGTGAAGGATATCGCATTCTTCGTAGGCGCAGCAATTACGATGATGCTCGGATCAATACCGCAACAGGATGTCTTCCAGCGAGTGATGTCGGCTAACAGCCAATATTCAGCTACTCGGGGGCCGATCATCGGAGGTATCTGTTACATCGTTTTCGCCTTCGTCCCGATGTTCTTGGTGGTCAGCGCTCTCATGATAATGCCCGAGAGGGCTCATCAGTTGATGAGTGAGGATCCTCAAAAGGTCCTTCCGAGCCTCGTTATGGAGCGGATGCCGTTCGTGATGCAGGTGTTGTTTTTCGGGGCCCTGCTATCGGCAATCAAGTCGTGTGCTTCGGCTACCTTGTTGGCACCGAGCGTAACCTTCACGGAGAACATCTGGCGACAGATTCGTCCCTTCGATGGAGATAGAAGTGAGCTCAAAGCGATGCGGATCACCGTGCTTATGTTCAGCGCTCTGGTACTTGGGTATGCCATCGTCATGCAGGGAACGTCGATCTACGAACTCGTGTCGGGCGCGTATCAAGTTACGCTCGTTGGAGCCTTCATACCCTTGGTATGCGGATTGTATTGGGAACGCGCGACTACTCAAGGGGCAGTTTTCTCGATCGTATTGGGTGTCGTTTCTTGGATGGTGTTCCTGCTAACTCCGGCGGGTCAGGAGTTCCCTGCGCAGTTGGCAGGGCTACTCGGCGCAAGTATAGGTATAGTGGTGGGCTCATATGGGCCTCAAGCGATAAAGAACTCGACCGGGAGGCGCTATAACCTCGCTTCCCAGCCCCCCAGTGGTATCGGTCTTGTGGAAAGTGACCGCAAGGTCGGCGCGGCAGGGTGAGTCCTGCTCTTGTGGCGAGGTAGAGGGATTTTCGCCATCTTTCCCAGGGGGTGCAGCGAGCCCCCAAAATCACCCAACTTTTTGATCTCCTTGGTCGGTTCGGCTATAACCGCCGGATGAACCGTTACGTGAAGGGCCTACCGGACGAAATCCTTCCGGTTACCCACCACCTATCGGGACACCCTGTTTTTGAGTAGAACTCATCTCAAAAGTCTCTTCGTCGCGAGGGCGGCGAGATAGGGAGCGAGACAAGGAAGACGAACAAACAAACCGGAGATGTATCCTCTGGGATACATTGAGGATTTTTTTGTGAAGGCTGACGCCGTCG